>CALDKP010000220.1 GCA_937898535.1 uncultured Sphingomonadales bacterium
ACGAGATACAAGCTAGTGACTGGAGTTCAGACGTGTGCTCTTCCGATCTTGATCATATCGGCCAGTTCTGGAACGCATGTTGCACTCTGCGCAGTTTCATATCGCGGGTGCAGCGCCGACAGTTTTACAGAAACGCTATGCCCGCGCGCCGCATTACGGCCGACGGCTGCGATGGCCGCGGCGTAGGATTCGAAATATCGCTCTGCATCATTTTTGGTTCGCGCGGCTTCGCCAAGCATGTCGAAACTGGCGGTGAAGCCGCGGTTGTCTTTTGATTCCATCCGCTTGATGGCTTCGTCAATATCGCGGCCCATCACAAAAACTTGGCCCATAAGCCGCATCGCCGCACCAACTGCTTGCCGCACAAATGGCTCGCCTGCCTTTGCAATCAGGCGTTTTAATGTGCTTGTACTGTCACCCAGAACCGCTTTGCCGAGTACAAGTCCCCACGTCGCGCTATTCACGAGCAAGCTCGATGACTGCCCCTTATGGTTGCTCCACTCAGCCTCCGTCAGCTTGTCGGCAATCAGCAGATCGGCAGTTTGGGGATCGGGTACGCGCAAAAACGCTTCAGCAAGCGAAAGAAGCGCCGTGCCCTCCTCCGTTCCGAGACGGTATTCCTGCAGAAACTGGTTCACCCACCCATCGGCTTGCACCTGACGCAAATCGGCCAGCAGGGTCCGCGCGGTGCGCACAACTTCGGCGCGCGCGGTGCCATCGACAGTGGCGGCGACCACCAATGGGGCGAGCACTTCTGGCTCCGGTTTGCGATGGAAGGGCCGGATGGCAGTTCGTGCGGATTCGAGTGATGAAGTCATTGCGGCGCTTTGCCGGATAAAGCGCAGGCAGACAAGTTTCAGTTGAAACGAAAAAGCCAGCCCTCGGTCGAAGGCTGGCTCATAAACGTCAGGCTATCGCCTGATCGACCATTCCGTCCGGATGTGAATGAGGTTCAGGGATCACATCCGGACGAAATGCTGATATTCTAACGATAGCGGCGGCAATTGCTGTCCGACTTGTCGATGGCGCGGCCAGCCAAGGCGCCTACAGCTGCACCAATGATGCTGCCTTCGGTTTTATTACCACGACGGGCAACTTCGTTACCAAGCAGACCGCCTGCAACGGCACCAATTACGGTGCCGCCTGTGCCCTTGTCGCAACGCGCATTGCCGCGGTAGGCATTGTTGCGATAATAGCGGTCGCCACGACGATATTCGCGACGATCATCTCGGTCATAGCGGTCACCGCGGCTGTAATAGCCGTCACCATCACCATGACGGGCTAAAGCTGGTGTGGCGGAAAATCCTGTTACGGCCGTTGCTGCAAGTACAAGTGCACCGATGCTTTTTTTCAAATTTCTCACGTTCGATACTCCTTTGTTTTCAGGTTCGGCCTGCGTTGGGCAATTCGGCGATTTGCTTTGCCAATAATTGCCTTATGAACGTGCGTTATTGTCCGAATGCTGAATGTGTCTGTTATCTTTCGTTCATATTCAGCCCGCAAATAATGAACGCGCTTAGGAGTTTTATGTCACCGAAGATTAAGCGTCTCGCGCTGGGCATCGGGCTGGCATGTGTAGCTGTTGGCGGCGTACGGACGATTTACCCAAGTGACAGCCAAGATATCACGCTCAAGCCACTGGCGCTCAATCCGGACAATCCGGCCATGCGACGGGTGGGCGGCCTGGAATTTATTGCGGCATGGGAACTGCGCAGCAGAAATGGCGACTTTGGCGGAATCTCCGCACTTACGGCGTTAAAGGATGGTCGCTTTGTTGGCGTCGGCGATGCTGGCACGCTCATTGGGTTTGGACTTACCAATGATGCAAGCACAGATCGGCCGTTTATCGCGCCGCTGCCGAATTTGGATGGACCAGAGACCGACTATAAGGATCGGGACAGCGAAGGCATTGCCTACGCCCCCGACACTGGCACGTTCTGGGTAAGCTTTGAGGCGCATCATGCCATTCGGCGCTATTCCCGCTCCTTTGCGCGCTCCACTGGCATTGTGCGCCCAGCGGCCATGCAGAACTGGCCAAAGAATAAAGGCGCAGAAAGCCTGATTCGGCTTAAAAACGGCCAGTTCATCATTATAGCCGAAAGTGTGGACGACGGGACGCACCCCGCGCTGCTGTTTTCCGGCGACCCAGTTGAGCCGGATAGCAATATTACCCAATTCCGGTTTCGTCCGCCGGCGGGATATCGCGTCACTGACGGTGTGCAGTTACCCGATGGACGAATCGCATTGGTCAATCGTTCGATTGGATTCCCGCGGGGCTTTTCCGCAAAAATATCGCTGCTCAACCCGAGTGACATCAGCACAAGCGCTGTCGCAGCGGGAACGGTAATCGCTTCCTTGGCCTCGCCATTGTTGGTCGACAATTTGGAAGGCATTGCTGTCACGACCGAGGGACCGCAGATTTACCTCTGGCTTGTTTCCGACAATAATTTCAGCATTTATCAGCGAACGATATTGATGAAGTTCCGGCTGTCCTCTGCCCGGACAAGAAAAAACCGGAGGTAGTGGCTGCCCCCGGCTTTGATTCGCTTTAACTACAGGCCGCAAAAGCAGCCGTCAGGCTTACGCCGCAGCTTTTTGCTTCTTGGCGATTTCTTTTTTCACCTTGCGCGCATTTGTCGAGAGCTTCTCGTCCGAAGTCTTCAACAACCAGTTGTCGAGACCGCCGACATGCTCAACCGAACGCAGACCGTGGGTCGAAACGCGGAACTTGTAGCCCTGCTCAAGGGCATCCGACAACAATGTGACATTCTGCAGGTTAGGCAAGAATGTACGCTTGGTTTTGTTGTTGGCGTGGCTCACATTGTTGCCGACCAGACGGCCTTTACCGGTGAGTTCGCAGATGCGCGCCATGATGTATGTCCTGTATAAAATGAGTGTATGCGGAATCACTGACCCGCGAAAGTCGCTGCCCCTAACGCTCCACACCGAAAAGGTCAAGCCGATGTGTGGTCAAAAGCAGTAATCTACGCTAGCAAAATAACATGCCGTTGTCCAAAGCCCGCGAAATGATGAACGAAGCGCTCAACTTGGCGCGCGTAGCCGCCGCGCAAGGCGAAGTGCCTGTTGGCGCGATTGTCGTCAAGGATGGGGTCATTATTGGCCGTGGCGCAAACCGCCCGCTTGAGCATCATGACCCCACTGCCCATGCGGAAATCCTCGCCATCCGCGCCGCTGCGGCGCATCTTGCCAATGATCGCCTCACGGGATGCGACCTGTGGGTCACGTTAGAGCCTTGTGCGATGTGTGCAGGCGCAATCGCCCATTCGCGCATAGCCCGGCTCTATTTTGGCGCTGAGGACCCCAAGGGTGGCGCTGTGGCGCATGGTCCACGCTTATTTGAACAGCCCACGGTGCATCATCGTCCTGAAATATATTCGGGCATATCCGCAGACGAATCGGCGGAACTGCTTCAGGCGTTTTTTAAAGACCGGCGCTAACGCAGATTTTCCCCGAAAAACGCGAGCGTGCGGGCCCACGATAAGTCTGCCGCAACTTTGTCAAAGCGGGGCGTGCTGTCATTATGGAAGCCATGTTGCGTACCCGGATAGAAATGCACCTGAAACGCCTTCTGGTTCGAAATAAGCGCTGCCTGAAAGGCAAGCCAGCCTGCATTGATACGCTCGTCGGCCTCGGCATAATGGATCAGCA
>CALDKP010000221.1 GCA_937898535.1 uncultured Sphingomonadales bacterium
TTCCGATCTCCAATTCAACCAGCCGATCGGCAATTTTGCGTGGAGCACCATTTTCCGTAAGCCGTGCGCCAAAACGTTCCGTCTGAAGCCGGACATCATTGGGCAACAACCCGTCCAGTGCGGCGGACAATTTCTGCACAACGGGGGCATATACCGCGGTGGCAGCGCTGACATCGCGCCCTTCATGCGCATAGCGAATGATGTCCGCCATCTGTGCACGAATTTCAACGGCCGCTTGGTTGAATAGCATCAACCGCGTTGCCTCCGGCATGGGTGTTGTATCGATGGCCTGCCACAGGGCTGGCAGATCATAGATGCGCTCGGCAATGGCGAACGCCGCCGCAACATCACCAAGGCCGCAGCCTTCTTCCTCAGCAAGTTCAAACGGGTGCAGCATGCCCAGCCGGTTGATCATGCGATTTGCCAATTTGGTCGCGATGATTTCCTTGCGCAACCGGTGGGACAGGATCGCGCTTTTGTGCGCCTTGACCATCGCCTCTGGAAACGCCGCCAGCAGTTCGCTGTCCATTGAGGCATCTTGTGCCAAAGGCGCGTCCTCAACCCCGTCCTGTGCAGCCAGCTTTGCCGTCGAAAGCAGCACTGCCAATTCAGGCCGGGTCAGACCACGTCCTTCACTTGCGCGCCGGAACAGTTCCTCGTTCGGCGCGAGCCCCTCAACCGCACGGTCAAGCTTGCCAGATCCTTCGAAGATTTCAATGAGCCGGACATAGGCAGGCAAATCCCCCGCCCCGCCGGTTTCAGCAATGGAAAGCGCGAGCGTTTGCAGGCGATTGTCCTCAAGCACCAAATGCGCAACGGCATCGGTCATATCGGCGAGCAAAATGTTGCGCGCAGGCTCCTTCAACTTGCCGGCACGCATTTGCGCATTCAGCGCGATTTTGATGTTCACCTCATTATCCGAACAATCCACGCCGGCGCTGTTGTCGATGAAGTCGGTGTTGATGCGGCCGCCGTGTTCGGCGAATTCGATGCGCCCGGCCTGCGTCAGCCCGAGGTTGGCGCCTTCGCCCACCACTTTGGCGCCGAGCTGGTCACCGGTGACGCGGTGCGCGTCATTGGCGCGGTCGCCGACATCGACGTTGCTTTCGAAATTGGCGCGGACATAGGTGCCGATGCCGCCGAACCAGAACAGGTCGACCTTGGCCTTGAGGATGGCGACGATGAGTTCGGTCGGTGACAGCGCGTCGGCGGTGATGTTTAGGCTGAGGCGGATTTCAGGAGTCAGCGGGATCGACTTCTGGCTGCGCGGGAAGACGCCGCCGCCCTTTGAAATCAGCTTGCTGTCATAATCGAGCCAGCTTGAGCGCGGCAGATTGAACAAACGCTGGCGTTCTTTCCAGCTGACCGCCGGGTCGGGATCGGGATCAAAAAAGATGTGGCGGTGGTCGAATGCGGCGACGACTTTCAGTGTTTTCGAAAGCAGCATGCCGTTGCCAAAAACGTCACCGGACATATCACCGACGCCAGCAACCGTGACCGGTTCTTTTTGAACGTCGATACCCATTTCGGCAAAATGGCGCTGGACCGACAGCCAACCACCCTTGGCGGTGATACCCATCGCCTTATGGTCATATCCAACCGAGCCGCCACTGGCGAAAGCGTCGCCCAACCAGAAATTGCGTTCCAGCGCGATGGCATTTGCGGTGTCGGAAAATGTCGCCGTTCCCTTGTCAGCGGCAACGACGAAATAGGGATCATCCCCGTCGTGAATGACGACATTGTCCGGATGCACGATACGGTCGTTGACGATGTTGTCGGTTATCGACAGCAAGGTGCGGATGAATATTTTATAGGCTTCGGTACCTTCGGCAAACCAGGCATCGCGGTCGGCGCGCATGTCGGGCAACCGCTTGGGGTAAAAGCCACCCTTGGCGCCCGTTGGCACGATAACGGCGTTTTTAACGCGCTGCGCCTTCATCAGGCCGAGAACTTCCGTGCGGAAATCGTCACGCCGGTCGGACCAGCGCAGACCACCACGCGCCACAGGGCCAGCGCGCAAGTGGATGCCTTCGACACGCGGCGAATACACAAACACTTCGCGCCAAGGCAGCGGCGCAGGCAGGCCAGGGACTTTTGCGCAATCAAGCTTAAACGCCAGCGCTTCTGCCGCAGCCGCCGAAAAGGCGTTGGTGCGGACGGTGGCCAAAACGATCGCCAAGAAACGGCGCAATATACGATCTTCGTCGATGGCCGATACCGCGGCCAAGTCCGTGTTGATCGACTTCACATATTTGGTGATCTCTTTTTCGCGGTCACCGGAATGCGCTGGGTTATGCCGGACGTCGAACAGGGCAATGATTGAACGTGTGACATTGGCGTTTTTGGCCAGTGCCGACACCACAGTCGGCATACCGTAGGTCACACCCGTTTGACGCAAATAGCGATACCATGCCCTCAGCCAGATAACCGATTGCGGATCGAGACCGCCAACCGTCACGAGTTGGTTAAAGACATCATTTTCAAAGCTGCCGTCCAAAACCTGGCTCAGCGCGCCTTCGATAATGTGCGGACGTTTTATCACCGTTGCCACATCGCCGCCCCGCAGCGACAGTTGGAAATCATGGATATAATTGCCGTTGCCCAATGCTGTGGGCAATTCTTCCAATACGTCGAAACCGAAATTCTCAAGCGCCGGAACAACATCGCTGAGTGGAAGCGCCCCGCCACCGCTATAAATTTTAAGCCGAAGATTATCGCCGTCGACGAACAATCGGGTAACTTTACTGTGGTCGCGCTCCATGGTCAGCAGGCCGACCATATCACGGGCGGCTTCTTCGGTAGAATACGTGCTGCGATAATTGGCGGGGAAACCGGTGCCGTAACGCACGAGCATCGCGGCCGCGCGCTTTTCATCGGTCAGTGACGCGAGCGCAGCTTCCACCGCCGGCTCCCATCCCCGCACCATAAGCTCGACTTTGCCATCAAGCACGGCCTCGTCGACCTTTTGGTCGCGATCTGGAAGGTCGAGCGTGTAGCGCAGCAAGGCAACGCCGCCATCTTCCAAACCAATCGTCCAGCCCAGCAAGCTACCGCTTGTGGCATCTATGAGCATATTCTGGATCTGCTTGCGGATGCCTGTCGAGACATCGTCGCGCGGCAACCAGACGAAGATATAGAGATGACGGCCAAGCGGCGACCGCAGCGCAATCAGCTTTGGGCGTGGGCGATCCGTAAGCGACATCGCGGTCAGTGTAACGCGCTCCAGATCATCCAATTTCAGCGCAACCAAAAGATCGTGCGGCAGCGCCGTCAGTGCATGCGCCATCGCCTTGCCTGCATGCCCCGAAGGGTCAAAGCCAAACCGGTCCATAAGCGTCGCCAGATGCGTTCTAAGCACGGGTATTGCCTCTGGGGCAGTCGCTAGGGCCGCGCTCGTCCAAAGCCCTGCAGTGACCGCTACGCCCGTAATGCGGTTGCCGTTTGTGACTGGGATAACGATAAGATCTAGTTGGACATTACGGTGCACCGTCGAGACCCGGTTGGACTTGAGCACCAATGGCGCGACGCCGCCGTCTTCAAACCATTTGATCGCAAGTCCAACGCTGTCTTCTGCAAGAACCGGAGCATCGGTCACCCGCGATAGACCAAGGCGGTCGGACCGCTTGCCATCGCGGCTGACCCGTTCGTGCGCCAGAACCGTCATGTTATTATGAGCGAACCAGCGAAGGAGCGCAGCGCCCTCGCTTTCAGGCAGGCTGTCCGCGTCAGCGGACAACGCCGCGAGCATATCGCGCCAGTCGGTAACCGCGCCGCGTACATCGGCCAGAACGGCGTTGAGGTGCGTTTCAAGCTGCCGGCGTTCCCGCGCATCGACCCGCTCCGTCTCAAGGTAGATAAATGATTCCCGGGCCTGACCGTCCACACGTTTCCGACTGATGTCGGTGAGCGTCAGGGCATCATCGCGGACGACACTCAACACGGGGTGAATGATGCGCCTCACCGATATGCCACTTGCGGCAACGGCGGCAGACACCGAATCCACCAAAAATGGCATGTCGTCGTTATTCAGGGCGATCCGCATCATCAAACGGCCGTGCGCATCGGTAAAGCTATCGAGCGCGATGGCGGCATTTCCTGCTTTGCGGTGTAGACCAGTTTGAATGGTAAAGCGGGCGGCCTCTTCCGTTGCCTTGGCATCAAAGCCTTCATTCTCGCCGGGCAGGGCGGTTTCGGCAAATGCCGAAATCATTGCCTTCAGCAGGCTTTTGTCCAGTTTTCCGGTAGTTTTTGCAATTTTGGCGGCCGCCATGAAATCATCTCCTGAGCCCGCAAGCATTTGGTTAAGTGCCATGTTCAACGACAAAATACGTTGTAATTTTATTACAAGGCTTATGACGCTGTTCGAATGCTTAAACAAGTCACGTTTGTAACTTGTTGCGACAGACATTACTCCTGTGTAGCGTGATCAAAAGTTGAAAATAGGAGAGGTTTTGCGTGGATAAACGGCTTACATTGTGGATTCTAGTGGGGATGATCCTCGGCGTCGCCGTGGGTTACGCGGTCCATGTCAGTTTCGCGCAAGACAGTACGCAGTTCGAATATCTATCAAAGACCTTCAAACTGCTTTCGGATATTTTCCTTAATCTCATCAAGCTTTTGGTCGCGCCGCTGATCCTGTCGACCATCGTCGTCGGCATTGCGCACATGGGTGACAGCAGTGCGCTGGGCAGAATCGGTTTCCGCGCCATTTCTTGGTTCATCGTTGCCAGCTTCATTTCGATTGGCCTTGGTCTGTTGATGGTCAACCTGCTTCAGCCCGGCATTGGCGCGCCGGTCGATAGTATCACCAATGCCGCTGCCACGATTGGCGAGGTCAAGAAACTCGACTTCTGGGATTTCATCCTGTCGATTTTCCCAAAAAATGCGTTCGAAGCGATGGCGACGAATAACATTTTGCAAATTTTGGTGTTCGCATTGTTCGCTGGTATCGCGTTGTCCGCGCTGGGCGAAAAAGGCGCAGCGCTTGTTCGTGGCGCTGAAGCACTTTCCGAAATGATGCTGCAAATCACACATTATGTGATGCGTTATGCGCCTGTTGCGGTGTTTGGCGCGCTTGCCGCCGTGGTTTCCAAGAGCGGCCTGACGATTTTGCTAACCTATCTCGAGCTCGTGGGTGAGTTTTATCTGTCACTCGCTTTGTTGTGGACGATCCTGCTGTCGATTGGAGCGATCTTCTTAGGCCGACGCATTTGGACGCTCATTCGTTACATCCGCGAGCCGATGCTGATCGCGTTCTCGACTGCGTCTAGCGAAGCGGCCTTGCCAAAATTGTTTGAACAGCTTGATCGTTTCGGCGTCCCACGCCGGATCTCGGGCTTCATGCTGCCATTGGGCTACAGCTTCAACCTTGATGGTTCGATGATGTATATGAGCTTCGCAACCATCTTTATCGCGCAAGCTTATGGTATCGATTTGCCCATCGCAACGCAGATCTTGATCCTGCTCACGCTGATGATTTCGTCCAAGGGCGTAGCCGCCGTGCCCCGCGCATCGTTGGTGGTGATTACCGGCACGCTGGCGATGTTTGACTTGCCTGTTGAAGGTGTCGCGCTGATCCTCGCGATCGACCAGTTCCTCGACATGGGCCGGACCGCAACCAACGTCGTTGGTAACGCCGTGGCGACGTCCGTCATCACCAAATGGGAAGGCATGTTGGAGGTTGAAGAGCCCGAGTTCGTCGAACCATTGCATGCGCCGGCGCACACTGCATCGCACGGTAAAGCCGGGCTGGACCTTGCCAGCGACATGGTGACTGACGAACGAAAAACGAAGCTTTAAGCGGGGCGTTTGTGCCCCACCAAGGTGCCTTTGGCACCTTGGCTGTCGAGCGTGAAGTCCATATTGCGATGTTCTTTGCGCCACCGGCGGGCGACCACACGCTCGCCGGGACGCGCGGCATCATCGAGCAGCACACGGCCACTGGGACGCAAATTCGGAAATAGGCTTGCCGCTGCGCCGCGCACATGCGGATGAATGGCCCATGGTGGCCCATCAACGATCAGCAAATCGATTTCTGCCGGCACATCGCTCAGTTGATACCAGTGGCCTGGCCAGCCAGCCGGTGGTGGCCCCAATGGCGCATGGCGAATTTCGACATCCATATTGTTCTCACGGATCCAATCCTGCGTCGTCGACGCAAAATCCCCGTGTTGGTCAAAGCTGACGATTTTTCCGCCACCGAAAAGCTGCAGTGCACGCGCCGCAACAAAAGTCGATGCCCCGCAACCCAACTCAACCACCTGTTGCGGTCGCATTTCTTCGATTGCAGCGACGATGTGCCACAAAAAATGTGTATCTGCTTTCCAGCTACCAAGATTGGGCAACGCATCCAGCGGCAAATCTAGATAAGCGAGCAGGTCTGCCTTATCCTTTTTACGGCCACCATCGAGGCTGCGCAGCAACCATGGCCATTGGATGGCCCCGTAAGCCATTACCATGAACCGGTCGCTCAACGACAATGTGAGATCAAGATCGTCGAGTGGCAAATAAGCCGTGGTTTCACGCGTGGTCATATGGTCCTCCAATGACGCTGTGCAGCCAACAGTCAATCACAGATTTTCTAGACTGGCCGATTTTCCGCACCCTTTGCGATGTTAGAACCATCGATTGTCGAAATCATTGTTTCACGCATCCTTTACAATCACGAAAATAGTTGAATAACTGGGAACTGGAGAAGGAGAAACGGCATGAATGATCGAACGGCTGTGCGCAGCGGTGGGTTGGCTATAACCAACCCCAAGATAATGCTGTTCGCGCTTCTGCTCGTGTACATTCTGAACTTTCTGGATCGCCAGATTGTCAATATTCTGGCCGAACCTATCAAGGGCGAGCTTGGGCTGAGTGATACACAGCTCGGTTTGCTCGCTGGCCCTGCTTTCGCCGTGTTTTATGCCGTGCTGGGCATACCAATCGCCCGCTATGCGGATAACGCAAAGACCAACCGGGTTTGGCTGATTTCAATCTGCCTCGCAATTTGGTCCGCTATGACTGCGATATGCGGGGTTGCCCAAAACTTCGTTCAACTCGCTCTTGCGCGTATTGGCGTGGGCGTCGGCGAAGCTGGCTGCACGCCCGCTGCGCACTCGCTGATCGCAGACAGCGTACCCGCCGAAAAACGATCATCGGCCATCGCCTTTTTCGGACTTGGTATCCCAATTGGTGGACTGCTTGGCCTCATCATTGGCGGGGTCGTTAACGACCAATATGGCTGGCGCATCGCGCTGATGTTGGTTGGTACGCCGGGGATATTGCTGGCGTTTATACTGCCATTGATCATTCGCGATCCACGGCGCTGCGCAGATAGCGCGCATTTCAACACCGCGGACTCGCCCGTGAAGGCAAAGCTGTCGATTAAGTTTGCTGTGCGCGAAGTCTTTGCATCCAAGGCATATCTGTACGTCTTTATCGCCGCATCGTTCACCGCCTTCCTAAGCTACGGCAAGGGCCTGTGGACGAT
>CALDKP010000222.1 GCA_937898535.1 uncultured Sphingomonadales bacterium
GGAAGTCGGTCAAAGCATCGCCTCCTGCTTTGCAGGCTTTGGTGCTTCGACCAGCAACGAGGGCCGCTGCAGCGCCTCAGAGATGCGCTCTAGTGCGGTTTCGAAGTAAGCCGGTTCGCGCTCTATCCCGACGAACGAAAGCCCGCGAGTGACCGCAGCAACGCCTGTCGTGCCGCTTCCCATGAACGGATCACAAATCAACTGCGCATCTTGTGGCAGTTGGTCGAGCGCCCATGACATGACCCCAACAGGCTTTTGTGTAGGATGCTCGCGAACATCGGAGCCTTTGCGGATCATGCCGTTCCATAGCCATTCAATGCGACGGACAGCCTTTGGCATGTTTGTCCACGCAAGCTCACAATCGGCAAAATCGTTGGAGCCGTTCTTCTTATCCCAAACGAGCCAGCAGGACGAAGGCGGCAGATCGTAATAGTTGCCACCAAAAATAATCTGATGGCGGCTGATGTCCCGCAGCATTTGGATAACCCATGCTGGTGGCGGCTCTTTATCCCAATCAAACGAACCGTAGTCCTTCGGGGTAGCCAGCTTGCCGCGCGAAGCCACCTTGGCCGAACTTTCGCCAATCCCATAAGGCGGATCAGTCACAACAGCATCAACCTTGCCAAGTGTCGGCAATATCTCGCGGCAATCCCCGCAGATCAGACGAACACCTTCCGCTAAGTTTTCCTCCCGCCACTTCATGACTTGTGCCTCGCATTGGAACATGTGCGAGAGCAGAATTGCGATGCGTGCGGAAAGTCGCTCAAAGCATAGCCTCCTGCTTTGCGGGCTTCGGTGCTTCGACAAACATATCGGGAGCGTCTAGCGCGGCTTGGATGCGGCGGCAGGCAATATCGAAATACTTTGGTTCAATTTCTATGCCGATGAACTTGCGGCCTAGCTTGACGCAGGCAACGCCTGTCGTGCCGCTGCCCATAAAGGGGTCTAAAACCAGATTGCAAGAAACCCACTCCAAGCACTGCACCATTGCATCAAGCGTTCTAGGCGTTGGGTGGCCCGTCCTGTCTGATAGCATTCCAGCCGTATTACAAAGAAACCAATTCCGGCCTTTACCTGTATAAACCCCTCTTATTTTTGCAAATCCAATATCAAAGGCATTTGGAATAGTATCAGCGCTCTTAGACATTTGCGAAAAATTCTTCACGGCAGCAAACGGCTGCCACCCTTCAAACACCGAGGAAACATAAGGGATCGACTTGCTTGAAAGAAAAACTATCTGCGCGCTCGGCAGCAGGTCAGAATACAAAATATTTAAACCTTCAAGCCACTTCGCATATTCTGGCCATGGCTTTTCATCATCTTCAAAAAAATTCATATTCCATGGCGGATCAGTCACAACCGCATCAACCTTGCCAAGCGTCGGCAATATCTCGCGGCAATCCCCGAGATAGAGCGTTACGCCCTCTGCCAATCGCTCGATTCGACTCATGCGGCACCAAGCGCGTTCAGATACGTCTCAAAGATTGCCTCTCGCTCTGCGCGATCCTGGGCGTCTTCCTTGCGATAGCGAACGATAGCTCGCAGCGCCTTTACGTCGTAACCGTTCCCTTTGGCCTCCGCGTACACATCCTTGATGTCGCTGCCGATGGCAGCCTTGTCCTCTTCCAGCCGCTCTACGCGCTCGATAATGGATTTGAGCTGGTCTTTAGCGATGGAGTTATGTCCGATCTCAGTCATGCTTTGCCCCTAGCTTGATGGTGATGAGTTCAATGTCCCGCGCAATCGGATGGCGCAGAGCGATCATCTTTTCGACCGAATTGACGCAACTAAGGATCGTGGTGTGATCGCGATTGCCGAACATCCGCCCGATAGCCGGGTAAGACTGCACAGTGAGATTCTTGCAGAGATAGATTGCCGCAGCGCGCGGCAAATAATGCGCGTGATTTCGACGGCTGCTCTCCATGTACATGTGCGGAACGTGGAAGTGCTCGCAAACCGCCCTCTGAATATCCTTAATGGAGAGGCGAATGTCGGGGCCATCCAAGAGCGACCATGCCTCACCGAACCATTCCTGTGCAGTCGGTGCGCGCGGTGTCTGCCGGCGAAACTTCTCTCTGCGCTGCTTCGCAACTGGCACCTTTGCTGGCCACAGCCGATCCATGCGGCCCTTGTGCGCGTCTGCGAATTGCCTTTGTGATGGCGTTACCTGCATAGTTTGCCCCATAATTCAGCGCCGAAGATGGTGATGCGGCGCGCGGTATTGAAGCCTCTTGTCAAACTGTCCCCACTGTTCAACGCCTCTCGACAGTGCCGTCCATACGCTTACGCAAACCAGATGCCTTAGACCCTGGCATCGGCCTGCCCTTCGCCGTCTTTATCCCGAGGGATAACTTGGTGCGGACCCGCGCGACCTTCGCCTTCAGCTTCACGTCCAGCTTGGTCTTTGCGCCATGGCACTCATGGCATAGAAGCTGGATATTGCTTTCCCGATTCTGCCCGCCAAGGATCAGTGGCGTGACGTGATCAAACTCTGGACGCAGCTTTTCGCCAACCTTGCGGTCGCACTTGACGCAATGATCGCAGGCGGCGCGGGCAATACGTTCCTTCACGCGCAGCGGTATAGCTGCATCGTCGTGCTTACCGATCCACTCGTCTGTGCTGCGGCTCATGCGAACGCCCCATCATGGAACGTCACACTGTTCTCAGCGCCCCACGCGAACATAAAATCGATGAGCGCGGTCATCTCCTCCTTGGATAGGTCGGATGACGACTGCCCCCACGGAATGAACGTAGAGTTGTCCAGCGCTGGGATGAATTGCACTTCCCGGCCACAAGCATGCATAAAAAGCACCTTCCATTGGTCGGGAGAGTATTTGCGGCCCGCGTGTTCCTTCTGCGAGGCGATGTCCGTCAGCATCGCCCACATTCTGTCGTTCTGCGGTATTGTTCGCTTGGGCTTCTTAAACTCAACGCGCGTGCCAGCCGGAGCCTTGAGCGCCCACGCGGATGCTCGCTCCCGATCTGACTTGCCGTTCACGGTGATCAAGGCCCTGCTCATGATGACCTCAGAACGGAATATCGTCGTTCATATCATCGGAGCGACCACCAGCAGGCACCCGACGCGGCGGTGCGCGACCTGTGGCTTCGGCGTAGTCGTTACTCTCCTCCGACCTGTCGCCCGGTTTGTCGAGCATGGTCAGAGAGCCGCCGTAGCCATTCAGAACAACTTCGGTCGAATATTTGTCTTGCCCGTCCTTGTCCTGCCATTTGCGGGTCTGTAGGGCACCCTCGATATAGACCTTCGATCCCTTACGCAGATATTGCTCGGCAACCTTGCAGATAGGCTCCGAAAAAATGACGACCGTATGCCACTCGGTCTTTTCCTTGCGGTCTCCCGTGGCCTTATCGCGCCACGATTCAGATGTCGCGATGCGAAGGTTCGCGACCGGCCTGCCATCCTGGGTACGGCGGATTTCAGGGTCCGCGCCAAGATTACCAATAAGAAAAACACGATTAATAGAACCGGCCATTAGCCCTTTTCCTTTCAATGCCAGAAAGTGAGTCTTCGAACCGATGAAGGCGTCCATGCCCGGCCCTCGTTACAAGAGCTAGGTTATCGTCAGAGTTGTTTGAGCGATCACGGTCGATGTGATGGACTTGTTCGTCTTCTCGGAGTGGGCGACCAAGACGGCTTTCCATCTTGACGACATGCTCAGAGCGCCCCTTATTTTGGCCTCTGGTGAATTCGATGTATCCGCTCGGCTTGAGGCTCGTACCCTTTGCATGCGCCTCTCCCCAAGCCTTTCGGGCAGTCGCAATGTTGTCCTTCCATTCTTGCGAAAAGACCCGCGTTTTTCCCTTGGCGTGCTGTCCGAGGCCTTCACGGATTCGAACTCCTTCCGCGCGCGACCGGAGCGCAATCCCAGCTTTAAGCAATTCGGCGCGAACGCGGCTTTTATTTATACCGGTCCGACCGGATATCTGCGGGATGCTTTGCCCCCGCTGGTACATTTCGGCAAGTTTCTCCCGCAAAGAACCACTCATGCCGCCGTCCTTTCTGTGGTTTCCATTGCGCGCAGACGCGCCACTGTTGCGTCGAGTTCATCGTTGAACTGATCGACAGCATCCGCGATGGTGCGAATGTATGTGTCGTCCCGAATGATCCGCTTGGTGAACAGCGGCAATTTCGGCCAGTAGGCGGCGAAGTCCCACCACTCCCGCTCCGCGATCCACATACAACCCTGCACCTGGGCTTTATGCTCAGGCGGCATTTCGCCCTTGAGTAGAAGGTCGATCAGGAGATGCGGCAGCTTGGTCTTGATCTCAAGGCCACCCCTATCGCCAATCAATGAGTCAGGCGAAGCGCCTGCCTTGCCGTTAGTCACGAAGCCAACCCGCAGCGGATCACTGTCCGTCATGAAGGAATAAAGGTCGCGCGCCTCATCCTCCATCGCCTTACCCCGCTCCATGTGAGCGTTGGTAAAGCTCTCCATCGGCTCGCCTGTGATGATCTCACCTGCCAGCTTCAGGAGGTAGGTTTTTCGCGTGAGGCTTTCGCCGCCGCCCTTCCCCTTCGCCATGACCGTGTGAAATTCGCTGGCTGTCGGGATACCAGCACGGGCGCTGAACCACTCGGGGCTACCCTGTTCGCAATCAATGATCTTCATGACTTGCTCCGCTTGGCTTCAAGGAGGCGCATGGCATGGTCGAAGTCCGGCGCGAGAATTTCCGCGAGGCTTCCTACCTTGAGATATTTGCAGAACCGCTCCTTATCTGCCCCAACGTCATCCGCCAGTGCGATAATGCGCTTGAGCTGGTCAGCCGAGATGAATGCGGGCTTCTCGGCAATCGCGCCGTCGTCGTCGTTGGAGGCTGCAAGGCCAAGCGCTGCCTTCAGCGTGTACCTCTGCAGATATGTGATTGTTGAGCCAACAGCCTGGATACTGTTTTTGTTGCCGCTCTCGTCGCGCCCGGCAGACAAGGTGTTTTCTTCCGAATGGCCATGACGGTGCGATACGATGCAGGTGACAGAAACCGGCTCGTTCGGCTGCGAAGTTGTCCGGAACCGATAGGACAGACCGTGCTTGGTCAAGATCGGATCGACGGTGCGGGCGATCTCGGCCAAGTCCTCATGCCGATAGTTCGTCCGGCCTTTGGATGAGGTAAAGTCAACCTCACGGTTCTTCATGATGACCGGAATCTCCGCCTTGGCAGCGGCCATCGCCTCGTCAAAGGAGCGCCGGGCATGGCTGGCTTGCCAGCGGTCCTGCAGATCCATCAATTTGCTAATGACTTCAACACCAGCGTTCGATGATACAGCCCTTTCGAGCATATCCATCGGCGTGAGGTTGATGACGGTCGCGGGGCCGTCCTTATTTTTGGCAACAAGTGTGTTCATGCTGATCTCCCTTCAGCGGTTACGACTTGGAAACAGGAATGATCTGAACCCGTGCGCCGGTCACAGCCTTTGACCAGCCAAGGGCAATCGCCCTGACAATCGTGTTGTCGTCAGACTCAATGACCTTGTGTTCGACGAGCAAGTCAGTCGGGGCTTTCTCAAGATTGCCAATGTCCCGCTTGCGGCGATCCTGGCCCTCCTGAAACAGATACTTGAGAATGACGGGGCCTTTGACGGAGCGCGGACGCTGCGCCTTGAGCGACCATCCGGCCTCCTGCCGCCAGTCGGCATAACGAGCTGACGGAATCCGGCCCTTCGTTACATTGATAAAAAGGTTGTTTGTGCTGGGAGGCATAGGCAAGTTGATGATAACTGCCTTGTCCAGATCAGCGGCCATCTCGAAATAGTCCATTATGCCCGCGCCTCCACGTAGCCGTATTCAATGCGAACGGTCACAGCCGGATAACCTCCAGCCCGAGCGCCAGCGCCGTGGTACGTTCAGCCGTTGCACCCTTGCTGGCTTCCCAGCCCGGCAGCATCGCAATGGCGTCCGCGTGCCGACAGATGAAGTCCATATCCTCCGCGAGAGCCACGCGCAGGTCAAAGCCATGGAGTTCGGCGGCCAGTGTCTCGTCGCCAGCGGCATTGCCCTTAGAAATGTCTGTGCCGTGCCGCTCGTTGTCCCGCTCGGCAGGGTTAAAGACTTCGTGGCCTTCGCCGCGCAGCTTCTCTGCCGCCGCGTTGAACGCCGGAAAATTGAACTCAGGAATGCCACGCATAGGACCGGCAATGTAAATCTTCATTTCAAAGCCCCTTCCGCCCATGATTGATCTTTGCGCAATTGTTCAAGTGTGGCGGGCCGGTCATCGTTGCCGACGCCGCGCATTTCGTAAGCGATCAGAAAGACCGCGCAGCAGCCCGCGTGCCAAAGGTGAGACATGCCGGTTTCGGGATCGGCCTTCTCACCCTCCCACCATGCAGACAGATGGCGCTGCATCGCAGAGAACGGGCGCGACCAGTCCATGCCGTTTTCCCAATTGCGAGGCGCATACTTGTTCGCACCGAAGCGCAGCACGGCCACGATGGCGCGGAAGGCATCCCAAGGCGCGAGATGCCACGGGTCTTTGCCGGTATCGTCCTTACGGCCCTCGGTCATGGCCGAGCCCCGTAGGCCGGTTCGAGCCGGCGATTTGGAAGGCGCTGTCGGGTCATGCAGTCACCCATTTTCTGAATGTCAGCGACAGTAAGCCCCGCACGTTGCGCGGCCCGGCCCAGCGCAAGCAAGCCGCGACGACGGCCAGGATCGACATGGGAGCCGTTGAGACGCAGACCAGCCCGGCGCAATGTTGCGCGCACGTATGCGGAGTCGCAGTCAAACTCGTCCGCGATCTCCGACGAAGTGCATCCGGGGTTCTTGTGGAAGTATTCGATAACTTGGTGTTTGTTGGCCATTATCGCCGCCCCTCCAATGCTGACTCGCCAATTCTCGGATCACCGAAGAACGCGCCGGTCAGATCGCGATGAGGCATGGCCTCGCGCCGGTCACGATCAGCGAGCATTTCCGGTGTTGGGCGCGTGAACGGCAATGGAATGTCCGCCGCAGGCTTCGCCACGTGAGCGTTACGCCACTCACGCTTGCGGTCGCGGTTGATCTGCCGTTCCTCCGGGGTCATCGCGTCCCATTTGAAGCGATTGACTATCGTGTTGTACTTGCGGCCCATAGCGACCGCGATCTGGTTGAACGTCAGCCCCTGCTTCCTCAGTTGGTATGCGCGCTTCACTTCATCTTCGGACATGACCTGTCTCATGACGCGCTCACCATCATGCCAATCAGAACGCCGATGCTCGTCATGATGCCCATGAGGAACAGGGCAAGCGCGATATCCCAAGGCCAGGTTCTCATTGCTGGTTCTCCCACAGTTCAGGTGCGAGCCATCGAGCGAAGAAGACACTCTTAAACATGCGCCCACGTCTCGCGTTTGAGGATGTATCGAATGGTGTTTCCGGAAACCCCGTAGTCGCGACCAATTGCGCGATGAGAGCGAAGCCCGCCAAGTTTTCTTATCTCTAGAACATCGCGCGTTGTCAGCTTGGCAAGATGCTGACGCTCTCCCTTCGCGTAGTTCGTAGTTGGTAGTGTAGAGTTATGCCTGCCCTTCTCGCGGCAATCGCGATTATTATCGCCAGCAGTTCCCAGAAACAAATGGTCCGGATTTACACAAGACCGACAGTCACAGCGATGGCAGACAAACATCCCAACGGGAATCACCCCGCGAAAATGGCGGTACGAAAACCGATGCGCGGTTCCCTTGAACCCTCCGCACTGGAGCAATCCATAGCCGTACCTGTTGTGCGATAACTCCCACAGCCAGCAACCGCTATTCGGCTCCGGGATGTAGCTATCGTTGAACTTGTTGATCGCTGGCGTAAATGAGGGCATTAGGTCACTTCCCCATCAGGATCGGGCGGAGGTGCAAGGGTCATGACGCCACCTCCGGCTGCTTCATGCCCCAAAGCGACGCTGGCGCAGTTTTGCCGCGCTCCTGCAGGGCTTCGATCATCACGGCGTATGTGTTGGACGGGAATTTATCGAAGGTGCGCCAATTCCAGACAGCCTTCGGCTTGCTGCCGGTGAGCTTCGCTACAGCGGGGTTTCCGCCCAGCTCGTCCATAACCTCAGATGTCGTGCTAAGTTCGATCATGAACCGCACTTTATCCAAGATTTTTGGAAATACAATCCCCAAAACTCTTTCTTGGCGAAATTTCTTGGAAGGTAGCACGGTGTCGCCCCATGGCGACTGCAGCTAAGAACCTGATTCCTGACCTTCCCCTGCGCCTGAAAGCCCTGCGCTTCATGATCGCAGGCGAGAACCAGACCAGCTTTGCCGCCAGGATCGGGATCGAGGTCAAAAGATGGAACAACTTTGAACGGGGCAGTCCCCTCTCAAAGGAAATCGCCATCCTGCTCGTTCAAAAGATTCCCGGCCTGACGCTGGACTGGCTGTTCCTCGGCAAAGAGGATGGCCTTACCCGCACCCGTCAGTTGGAATTGGCGGACGCCCTGAAGGCCGTAGCGGGCGCTGGGAAGCCAACCACCTCCGCTAGAGCCGGGCGCTGATCCTTCTGCAGGAACCCCTCTACAAGCTCCCTAGCCAATTCTAGGACCATAAGGGCATCCTGCGCCCCTTCGGGCAATTGCGCGACAATCTGGATCGCGTGGCGGCGGCGCCAATTTTGGTCATTCCCAGACATTCCGGCCCCCTGCACTTTAAAATCACTCTAGAACAATCAGTGAACAT
>CALDKP010000223.1 GCA_937898535.1 uncultured Sphingomonadales bacterium
GGCTTCAGAGCCGGAGCTGTTGAAAAATACATGCGGCAAGCGGCCGCCTGTCAGGCTCGCAATCTTTTCGGCAAGCAAGATGGCTGGCGCGTTCGCGGTTTTGAAGAAGCTGTTATAATAAGGCAGCTCAAGCATTTGTTCGCGCGCAACTTCGGCAAGCTCATCGCGGCCATAGCCCGCGTTGACACACCACAGGCCAGCCATCCCGTCCAATATGCGATTGCCGTCGCCATCATGGATATAGCAGCCTTCGGCATGGGTGATGATGCGGCTGCCACCCAGGTCTTCGATTTCCTGCCAGTCGGCTTGCGCGGGCAAATGGTGGGCGATGTCTAAACGGCGAAGTTCGGCGATGTCGTAATTGCGGGGCATGAGTTTTCTCCTTGATATTGATTGCATTTGCGGAGTGCGCAAAGCGTCAGGGAGAAAAGCCTATCCGCGCTTGATAGCGGTTATAACGGGTCACGGTCGTATTCACAGATTACCTCTTAACGCCTTTCCCAAAAGGTGGAAATAGGTTTGCGAATCTGTGTCATTTTCCGTGCCCCATTCGGGGTGCCACTGGACCGCCAGCAAGGGGGCGCCATTGGGTCGGGCGCTATAGGCTTCGATAAGTCCATCGGGTGCGCGTGCCTCAACCGTCAGCCCATCCGCGAGCGTGCCGATGCCTTGAAAATGCACTGAGTTTACGTCCAAAGCGCCTTTGGCATAGGCAGTGGACAGCATGCCACCGTCCGCAAGTTCAACAGGGTGGCGGTGGTCGAACATGGCGTCGAAATCGACATCATCGGGTGCATGGTGGCGGATGAGCGTATCGTTCGCGCTCGTGTCACGGCGCAAGGTTCCGCCCAAGGCGACGTTGATTTCCTGAAAACCGCGGCAAATGCCAAAGACTGGCTTGCGCGCGTCAATCATGCGGTCGACCATGGACATTGCGATCTCGTCGCGGCCGTCGTCGAAAGGACCATCGCCCCCTTCCTCACCATAATGCCGCGTCGCGACATTTGACGGGCTGCCGGTCAACAATATGCCGTCTATCCGTGGCGCGACTTCAGCGGCGGTCATCAGGTCGGGCAGCGAGGGGATGATTAGCGCCGCCACATCGGCATAGGTCATGGCCGCGCGGATATAGCGGTTCATCACGGCTTGGGCGACTTCGCTGCCGACCATGCGGTTACACGCGATGACACCCAATACCGGACGGCTCATTCTGCTTACTCCTGCGCTATCTCTTGCTCACGCCGCTCCGATCAGCTCCCGACCAATCAACATCCGGCGAATTTCATTTGTCCCTGCGCCAATGTCGAGCAATTTGGCATCGCGCCAATAGCGCTCGACGGGCCAATCCTTGGTATAGCCAGCGCCACCGAGCGCCTGCACCGCTTCAAGCGCGACCTTCACTCCGTTTTCGCTGGAAAGCAGCACCGCCCCCGCCGCAACCGCGCGACGCCAGAGCAGACCGCGCAGCCCCAGCCCGATGATCAGGTCCGCCGCCAGCAGCAGTATCGCCAGCGCCAGCAATGATGGCCCCAGCGCGCG
>CALDKP010000224.1 GCA_937898535.1 uncultured Sphingomonadales bacterium
CGCCATCTTTGCCAGCGAAAGCTTTGGCGGCGTCGGCTATGCGGAAGGTGCGGGCATGGGCTCGCAGCTCTGGGTGCAGCTAAAGGGTGTCGCGATTGTTGCGGTCTATTCCGCGGTCGTCACGCTTATCATCGGCTATATGGTGTCGATGGTTGTGCCAATGCGGGTCAGCGAAGATCAGGAACGTGACGGGCTTGATATTTCAAGCCATGGCGAACGCGCTTGGGATTTGGATTAAGCCTGCCCTGACTTGGCCTAACGCATCAGCGCATATGGGCTGTCGGATAAGGCAACATAATATTATATAGCCCTTGATCGCGTTGCTACGCGACCAAGGGCAATTTTCGGTAAATGTAACCCAGCGTCAATCGCCGGTCAGAATGCGGTCCATCAATTGCTGCACTGTTGGAACGAAACCGTTCGAATAGAACGGATCCTTGCCGAACAGATAAGCACTGTGCCCTGCGAACATCAGGTTTTCGTCGATGGGCGCGCCGTGTGCAATGTTCTGCAATGCCTTTTGAATACAGAAGCTGCGCGGATCCGCGAGGCGGCCCGTCGAATTATTGTCATGGTCCTTCCACGACGAAAATCCGCAATGCGACAGACAGCCCATGCAGTCCTTCTGATCCTTGCGAATGACTTCGCCCGACGGCGGCGTCACAAAGACCAAGGTGTTGTCCGGCGTCTTCAAAGCGACTGTAAACCCGCGTGCATCCCATTCGCGTGCCTTCATCAGGTCCGCAGGCTTCACCCAGAAATTCTTGCCCTTCACGCCGACATCCAGCTGCGCGGTGTGTTCGGCATCGGCGGCCTGCACATACGCAATCTGGCGTTCCGAACGGGCCTGCAACTCAAGCAGGAACGGATTGATGACCGCGCTTGAATAGAAACCTGTTGGCGAAAATTGATGCAACAGCACGCCGTCTTCTGGAATTTTCGTCAGCGCGTCTTTCCAACCCTGTGGAATAGGGCTTTCCTGCGTGAGCAATGGCCGCGTACCCAGCTGAAACGCGATCTGCCCAAGCTCTGGATTATCAATCCAGTTGTTCCAGTCGCGCAAGAACCACACGCCGCCCGCCATCACGATCGGCACGTCGTCCGAAATGCCCTCGACGCGCATGACATCACGCAGCGCCTTTACGCGCGGATAGGGGTCTTCGGGGCTGCGTGGATCTTCCGCGTTGGAAAGACCGTTATGGCCACCTGCCAACCATGGATCTTCATAAACCACTGCACCCAACCATTCGGGCACCTTGTGATAGGCGCGTTTCCACAATGCACGGAACGCACGCGCGGAGCTAACGATTGGCAGATAATATACGCCATATTGCGCCGCAATTTCGGAAAGCTTGTAAGGCATGCCCGCGCCGCAGGTGACGCCAGTGACCATACCCTTGGTCGCTTCCAATATGCCATGCAAAATGCGCTGCGATCCGCCCATTTCCCAAAGCACGTTGATATTGATGGCGCCTTTGCCATTGGCCATTTCATGCGCCAGGCGAACCTGCGCGATGCCGCCACGGATGCCGTATTCCACCAGCTCTTCATGGCGTTCAGCGCGTGTTTTCCCGTGGAAAACCTGCGGGATCATCTCGCCATTGTCATCGTAACTGTCGGCATTAACAGCCGAAACAGTGCCAATGCCACCGGCGGCGGCCCATGCGCCAGAACTTGCGTGATTGGTAGCGGCAACGCCCTTGCCACCTTCGACCAAAGGCCAAACTTCGCGGCCACCATAGATAATGGGTTTCAGACCCTTGAACACAAACACAACCCCTATGTATTGCAATCGGCGCCCAATAGCGCCTTCCCCTACTCCATTAATTCGCCGCTAACTGAAACATTCAGGCTTGTCGCGCAAAATCGGCGCGTTTCATCGCAGAGCCATAAAGCTGCCTGTAGCGGGCAAACATCGTTTCTTCGTCATATTGCGAACAGGCGATAAACCGGTTCGCGTCCCCGACTTTGCTGCGCAGCACAGCA
>CALDKP010000225.1 GCA_937898535.1 uncultured Sphingomonadales bacterium
GGCAAGGCCTTTTCTTCCTGAATCGGTGATCGACGGTCTGATAGACGCATTGCAAACATCGCCCGGCGCAGTTCCGGCATTGCCGGTTGTCGACAGTCTTTCGCGCGGAACCGACATTTTGACCGAAACCGTGGATCGTTCTCAGCTTTGGCGGGTTCAGACACCGCAGGCTTTCCATTATGACGCTATTCTGGACGCACACAGGTCTTGGTCGGGCGAAGAACCGACCGACGATGCGCGGATGCTGATGGCGAAAGGTGGAGACGTCCGGATTGTGCCGGGTTCGGAACGCTTATCAAAATTTACGTTTTCGTCCGATTTTGCAGGAAATGATATGCCCCCCTCTATACGCAGCGGCTCAGGCTTTGACGTCCATCGCCTCGTCGCAGGTGAAGAGTTGTGGCTATGCGGTATCCGTATTCCGCATGACAAGGGTCTTGCGGGGCACAGCGATGCGGACGTGGCCATGCATGCGCTGACCGATGCGATCTTGGGCGCCATAGCCAAGGGCGACATTGGCGACCATTTTCCGCCGACGGACCCACAATGGCGCGGTGCATCATCAGACAGGTTTCTAGCCTATGCGATGCAGCTCGCCCGCGACGACGGCTATGCACTCGCCAATGCCGACGTGACCATCATTTGCGAACGCCCGAAAGTTGGCCCCTTCAGGGGACAGATGCGGCAAAGGCTCGCCGAAATAATGGCTGTTGATATCGATTGCATATCGGTAAAGGCAACAACCACCGAGATGCTGGGTTTTACAGGCCGCGGCGAAGGCATCGCTGCGCAAGCCACCGCTACTTTTGAGAAACATTGATTATGGAAACCGTTTTACCCGCCGATATCGCGCAAATGGCTGCGCGTGTTGTTGCCGAAAACAAGGCCGCTGGCCGCACTGTCGCTGTCGCTGAAAGCTGCACGGGTGGACTGGTGACTGCAGCCATCACCGAAGTCCCCGGCAGCAGCGCCATATTGGGCTCTGGCTATGTGACATATAGCAACGAAGCCAAAATGACGATGCTGGGCGTCAACGAAGATATTATCGACACCTTTGGTGCCGTATCGGTCGCCGTCGCCTGGGCGATGGCGCAGGGCGCGTTAAAGAAAAGTGGTGCCGACATTGCCGTGGCGATCAGCGGCGTTGCTGGCCCTGACGGCGGAACGGTGAACAAGCCCGTCGGCACGGTCGTCTTTGCAGTCGCACTGAAAGGCCAAAATCCCGAAGACGTTGTCGGCGACAAACGGGCGTTTGGTGCAGATAAAAGCCGCGCGGATATCCGCGCCTTTGCAACGCTTTACGCGCTTGAGCTTTTGCTGCCACCTGCCCCATAAAGTGCGTCCGCACGGTCGATAAAGGCCGTCGTCATTTTGCGCAGGGCGGAATCAAAAAACTGTCCGGCCAGTGCCTCAAACACGCGGTTGCGGAATGAAAAATCGACGGTGAAATCCACGATTGATCCGCCACCCGCGACATCTTCAAATGTCCAAGCGTTGTGCAAATGCTTCATTGGGCCATCGAGATAATCGACGATAATCGACGAATGCGGCGTTTTGACGACCCGGCTGCTGAAGGTTTCCCGAAGCGATTTGAAGCCGACAATCATGTCCGCCAGCATTTCGTCCTCTTCATCCTTGCGAATGCGGATGGCACTGACCCACGGTAAAAATTCGGGATAGCGCGCCACATCCGCCACCAGATTGTACATTTGTTCCGCACTGTGCGGCAAATTGCGGCGTTCGTGATGGTGCGGCATCGGGGCTGTTACCGCGCCTTGGCCAGTTGCGCCGCGCGCGCGTCGCGCATTTTCGCAAAATCATCGCCCGCGTGATAGCTCGACCGCGTGAGCGGCGAGGCTGCGACAAGCAAGAAACCCTTGGCACGAGCAATCGCCGCATACGCGTCAAATGCCGCGGGCGTCACAAAGTCCATCACCTTTGTATGCTTGGGCGTTGGCTGCAAATATTGGCCCATCGTCAGGAAATCGATGTCCGCGCTGCGCATGTCATCCATGACCTGATGCACTTCCATCCGCTCTTCGCCTAAGCCAAGCATGACGCCCGACTTGGTGAAAATCGACGGGTCGTGGCGCTTTACAGTCTCCAGCAAGCGAAGCGATGCGTAATAACGCGCACCTGGCCGGATTGTCGGATAGAGGCGGGGAACGGTCTCAAGATTGTGATTGTACACATCAGGCCGCGCCGTAACGATGGCCTCAACCGCGGCTTGCGCCTTGTTCCGGAAATCCGGCGTCAGGATTTCAATCGTGGTGTTCGGTGTGTTGCGACGCAGCGCTTCGATCACCTTCACAAACTGGCTCGCGCCACCGTCGGGCAAATCGTCACGATCGACCGATGTAATGACGATATGTTCAAGGCCCATTTTCGCGGCAGCAATCGCCACATGCTCCGGCTCTAACGGATCGACAGCGCGTGGCATTCCCGTTTTGACGTTACAAAAGGCGCAAGCCCGCGTGCATACATCGCCCAGGATCATCACCGTAGCGTGCTTTTTGGTCCAACATTCCCCGATATTTGGGCAAGCGGCCTCTTCGCACACGGTGTTTAAATTCAATTCCCGCATCAATTTTCGGGTTTCGTTGAAACCAGCGCCAGTGGGCGCTTTGACGCGGATCCAGTCCGGCTTGCGTTCGCGCACGGGGCGCTCGGGTATCGATATCGGAACGTTCATGGCGTTCGAATAGCCGCCATGCCTCAACTTGCCAACTGCAACTTGCCTGCTATGGGTTGCAAAATTCGCAAAGAGGTTATGATGATAATCGACACACTGACGTCGCCGGTAATTCTCTTTTTCGTCCTCGGCTTCATTGCTGCCGCACTTAAGTCCGACCTCAGCATTCCCGAAGCCTTCGCAAAAGCCATGTCCATCTATCTGATGGCGGCCATTGGTTTAAAGGGCGGCGTTGAGGTCGCGAACAGCGGGGTCACTGCAGAGGTGGCCGCTGCTGCGTTGGCAGGCCTTGCGTTAAGCTTTCTTTTGCCGGTGCTCGCATTCGCCTTGCTTCGGCAATTTGGCGGGCTTTCCAAAGTCGACGCCGGCGCGGTTGCTGCACATTATGGCTCGGTCAGCGTGGTGACTTTTGTGACCGCAAAGGAAATTCTCACCGGCCAAGGTCTCGGCACGGCTGGCTATATGGTCGCCGTTCTGGCATTGATGGAAACCCCGGCCATTATCACGGGCCTCATGCTTGCGCGGCGCGGCGACAAAGATGCGGGCGAAAAATCAGCGACGCCATGGCACGAAGTGCTCACCAACGCGTCGGTTATGATTTTGGTCGGCAGCTTTATCATTGGTATCGTTGCCGGCAGCGATGGCTTCGCACCGATCAAGCCACTGTTCGATACCGGCTTCCGCGGGGTGCTTTGCTTGTTCCTGCTGGATATGGGGCTGATCGCAGCACGGCGGCTTATCCAGTCGCGTAAGATGAACCTCCAGTTGGTTAGCCTCGCTATTGTCATACCTTTGTTAAACGGTGCCATCGGTACAATTGTCGGAACATTGGTCGGGCTGGACGTGGCGTCTGCCGCTACTCTTGGCATCTTGACCGCAAGTGCCTCGTACATCGCCGTTCCGGCGGCGATGCGGCTTGCCCTGCCGAAAGCTGACCCCGGCATTTACCTCAGCATGTCGCTTGGCGTGACCTTCCCTTTCAACATCATCTTTGGCATCAGCATATTTGCAGCATTCGCCAAAGCAATAGGATGATTTATGATTCAAACTGTCAGCCGTAAGCGGATCGAAATTCTGGTGGATACGCCGCTTGTGCCGCGTGTTGTCGCGCAATTGAAAGCGGTCGATATATCGGGCTGGAGCGTCATTCACGTCGACTCTGGCGGTGGCCGCGCTGGTGCATGGCAAGATGACGATGTAACGGGAGCGAGCGCCAAAACCATCGTGCTGGCTATCGCATCAGAAACCAAGGCTTCAGGATTGATTGAGGCGATTGCGCCATTGCTCGATAGCTATGGTATGTTGCTCACAATCGGCGATGTGCAGGTTGTGCGCGGAGAAAGATTTTAATGTCTGAATTTGACCAATTGGTAGACGGATACCGCCGCTTCAAATCCGACGCTTATGTCCGTCAGAAAGCTCGCTATGACGAACTCGCCAGTGATGGTCAGGCCCCGCCCATCATGATTATCTCGTGCAGCGACAGTAGGGTCGATCCAGCAACGGTGTTTGACACAACGCCCGGTCAGGTTTTTGCGTTGCGCAATGTGGCAAGCCTCGTTCCGCCTTATGAAATCGGGGGCGGTTTGCATGGTGTGTCCGCGGCCATTGAATTTGGCGTAATGGGGTTGGAAGTGCGGCACATTGTCGTGCTCGGCCACGCCCAGTGCGGCGGTATTAAAGCTTCGTTGGAAGGTGCAAATCTGGGACACGGTGGGCACAGCTTTATCGATGGCTGGGTCGACATCATCCGCCCTGCCCGCGAAAAGATTTTAGCATCAGCATCCGACGACCCCCAACATGATTTGGAACTGGACGCCATAAGG
>CALDKP010000226.1 GCA_937898535.1 uncultured Sphingomonadales bacterium
CTATTACGGCCTCGGCGTCACCGAACATTCGCAAGGCAGCTCGACCGTTATGGCCATCGCAAACTTGGCGATGGCGACCGGCAATATTGGCCGCCGGGGTGTCGGGGTTAATCCGCTGCGTGGCCAGAACAACGTCCAAGGCGCATGCGATATGGGCAGCTTCCCGCATGAGCTTGCCGGATATCGCCACATCAGCGATGGCAACGCGCGGAAATTGTTTGAAGATGACTGGGGCGTAACACTTGATCCAGAACCCGGCCTGCGCATACCCAATATGCTCGATGCCGCGGTCGATGGCGTATTCAAGGCGCTATATTGCCAGGGCGAAGACATCCTTCAATCCGATCCAAACACGGCCCATGTGTCGGCTGGGTTGGCGGCGATGGAATGTGTCATTGTCCACGATCTTTTCCTGAACGAGACCGCCAACTACGCGCATATCTTCTTGCCCGGATCCACCTTCCTTGAAAAAAATGGCACGTTCACCAATGCCGAACGCCGCATTCAGCCCGTGCGCAAGGTGATGACGCCGATGAACGGTTTGGAAGACTGGGAAGTCACGCAGCGGCTGGCGCAGGCGATGGGGCTGGATTGGAACTATACCCATCCGTCCGAAATCATGGACGAAATCGCGCGGCTTACGCCGACCTTTGCTGGCGTGTCCTTTGAACGGCTTGATGAAGCGGGCTCGTTACAATGGCCAGTGACCGCAGACGCACCCGATGGATCGCCGATCATGCATGTTGACGGCTTCGTCCGGGGCAAGGGCAAATTCGTTGTGACAGATTATGTGCCAACGGATGAGAAAACCGGGCCACGCTTTCCGTTGTTGCTAACGACCGGACGTATATTGTCGCAGTATAATGTCGGCGCACAAACGCGGCGGACAGAGAATGTCGCTTGGCATCCCGAGGACTTGCTGGAAATTCACCCGGTGGATGCTGAGGATCGCGGCGTTAAATCAGGCGACTGGGTCAAATTGGCAAGCCGCGCGGGAGAAACCACGTTGCGCGCCACGGTAACCGATCGCGTTGCCCCGGGCGTTGTCTACACCACATTCCACCATGCCGTCACGCAGGCGAATGTTGTCACCACCGACTTTAGCGACTGGGCAACCAACTGCCCCGAATACAAGGTCACCGCGGTTCAGATTAGTGCATCGAACGGGCCCACCGAGTGGCAGGAAGAATATGAAGCTTTGTCGACACGCTCTCGCCGGGTCGAAACGGGAATTGCTGCCGAATGAATAGCGTTGAACGCCTCGTCCACATGGCCAACCAGATTGCAACCAATCTGGCGACTGACGATGCGCCTGTTGCGGCGGTCGCCGATCACATTCAGCAATTCTGGGACCCGCGCATGAAAAAGATGATTTTTGCGCACGGGACCGCGGGCCTATCTCCGGTTGCTGCAGCCGCCATCAGCTTACTGGCCGACGCGCAAAATGGCGCCTGATCAAGGTTCAAAACCAATCCAATTTTCTGTGCTTAAGCCTGATCAGGGCGCGACCGAAACCATAGAACGCAGCATCATTGTCGAAGCGCCTGTCGCAATCGAATATAATGGCATCGGCTATGCCGTGATGATGGCAACGCCGGTTGATCTTGAGGATTATGCGATTGGCTTTAGCATGTCGGAGGGGTTGATTAGGCGCGCTGACGAAATTTTGGCCGTCGACACACATAAGGCCGATTTGGGCTGGATATTGCGGATTCAAGTGCCGTCCGAAAACGCCGAAAAGGTCTTTGCTCGCGCCCGGCAGCGCGTTTCGGAAAGCAGTTGCGGCCTGTGTGGCATGGATAATCTGGAAGAGGTCATGCGCCCGTTGCCGCGGGTCACCGCGCAGATCGAAGTATCTCACGCTGCCATGTTTACAGCATTATCGGCATTGCGTGCACATCAGACACTCAATGCCCAAACGGGTTCCGCGCACGCAGCGGCATTTTGTGCGCCGGGCGGCTCTATCCTGATGACGCGGGAAGATGTTGGCCGCCACAATGCACTCGACAAATTGATTGGGGCGCTTGCGCGCGCCAACATAGACATCTCGGCCGGCTTTATCATTTTGACCGCGCGCTGCAGCCTTGAACTGGCGCAGAAGGCTATTCTTGCCAACTGTCCAATGCTCGTGACCATATCGGCGGCAACCGACCTTGCGATCGACGTGGCCGAAAAATCCGGCCTTCGCCTGATCAGCCTGGCGCGTGCAGACTCGGCGCTTGCCGCAATGCCGCAAACCGGTTGATCAACCAGCTGCGGAACATGGAAATCGCGGCATCGCCCAAATCATCGGCGTGGAGTTTTAGATAATAGCCATAGCCGTCTTCGATGACTGCATCATATGGCATGACCAGCCGTCCGTCGGCGATTTCCCGGGCAAACATATCGATGTCGCCCAAAAATACCCCACTTGCGGCCATGGCATATTGCGCAGCGGCAATCGTCGTATCGAAGGCGAGACCACCATGCGTGGCCATGGTCAGCCCATTTTGCCGCAGATAGGCCGTCCACAAAAGATCGCGCGGTTCTCCGTCCAGCTTCAGGTGAAGTAGCTCCTGACTTTCCAGAAATTCCTCAAGCGATTTACCCTGACTGGCAACCGCCGTCGCTGGCGCACAGAGCGGCGCGACACGGACCATCCAAAGAAGGTCTGTAATCCGGTCGTCGACATTGGGGCGGTCATAGGCAATCGCCATATCGAAATCGGTGGCGGGCAAACCGGTGACATGCGCACTCGAAACATCAAGCCGGATATCCGGATGTTCAGCACGAAAATCGCGCAGCATCGGCAGGAACAGCTGCTGCAACAAGGATGGCGGTACATGGAGCCGAAGCGAACGGCCGGTCACTTCATCGTTGCGGATCGAATTCATCGTTTGCTCAAGCCGGTCGAGGCATTTGCTCTCTCTGACACTTCATCGAGCCTTCAATATCGGAACTTCTATCACACTCAGAGACGACGTCAACACTTTTTTTCAAGTAAGCAGACATTTTTCTTGGTAAGTTGGTTGCCAGACTCTCTCGCCTGCCAGTCGGAACTTCCAACCCTACAAAGAGAATAGGCCGCAGCACACGGAGTGACTGCGACCTATCC
>CALDKP010000227.1 GCA_937898535.1 uncultured Sphingomonadales bacterium
GTCGGTGCCGAGGAAGAACTTCGCGCTGCCCGATGTCGCCGCTTTGCTGGCTGTGCTGATCCGGAAGGCCAAGACATCAAAGCTGGTGTTTTCATCATGGGGGCTGCGCGAAGGGCTGATTTGCAAAGGCATGAAGCCGGCGCTGCGCATGCAGCAGAAGGTTACGCACGTTCGACGGGCAAGCCGGGCGTCGTGCTGGTCACGTCAGGCCCTGGCGCGACCAATGCTGTCACCGGCATTGCGGATGCTTTCATGGATTCCATTCCGCTCATTGTTCTAACTGGCCAAGTTGCCACCAACTTGATCGGCTCGGACGCGTTTCAGGAAGCGGACACCGTCGGCATCACGCGTCACTGTTCAAAGCACAATTACCTTGTGAAAGATCCGGCGGACCTCGCGTCGACGGTGCGCGAGGCATTTGCCATCGCAACCAAGGGACGCCCTGGCCCCGTTGTCATCGACATTCCAAAAAATGTTCAGGTTGCGACAGCATCCACCGACGTAAAGCGCCCAACGTCGTCGCGGTTTAGCCCTGCGGGTGAAGCCGATTACGCCGAAATCAACCGCGCGGTTGAGCTGTTGGCCAATGCGAAGGCGCCAATCCTCTATACCGGCGGTGGCATCATCAATTCCGGCCCCGATGCAAGCGCGGCGCTGCGTGAACTCGCCGAACTGTGCGGCGCGCCTGTCACATCAACCCTCATGGGCCTTGGCGCATATCCTGCCTCCGGCGACGCTTGGCTTGGTATGCTTGGCATGCATGGCACATATGAAGCCAATATGGCGATGAACCAATGCGACGTCATGCTATGCCTAGGCGCGCGTTTCGACGACCGCGTGACAGGTCGCCTTGATGCCTTTTCACCCGACAGCATCAAAATCCACATCGATATAGACCGCAGTTCCATCAACAAAACGGTACGTGTCGATCTGCCCATCGTGGCTGATGTTGGCGCGGCGATGCGGCAAATGATCGAAGTGTGGAAAGGCCGTAAATATAAAGCCGCGGCGTTGGATGACTGGTGGGCACGTATCAAAGGCTGGCGCGCGGTCGACTGCCTCAGCTACCCCGGCAGCACGCAGGAAATCATGCCGCAATATGCGATTGAGCGTTTGTTCGCGGCCACCAAAGACAAAGCGCCGATCATCACGACGGAAGTGGGGCAGCACCAAATGTGGGCCGCACAGCATTTCCATTTTGATGCCCCCAACAAATGGCTCACCAGCGGCGGCTTGGGAACCATGGGCTATGGCCTGCCCGCAGCGGTCGGTGCACAAATGGGTAATCCGGACGCGCTGGTTATCGATATCGCTGGCGAAGCGTCGATCCAGATGAATATTCAGGAAATGGCAACCGCGACCCAATATCGTCTGCCGGTCAAGGTCTTCATCCTGAACAATGAATGGATGGGCATGGTGCGCCAGTGGCAAGAGCTGACTTATGAAAGCCGGTTTTCCGAGAGCTATTCAGACAGCTTGCCCGATTTTGTGGCGCTGGCCGAAGCTTACGGATGGAAAGGCATACGTTGCAGCGACCCGACCAAGCTCGATGACGCTATTGCCGAAATGCTTGCCTATGACGGCCCAGTGATGTTCGATTGCCGCGTGCATAAAACATCGAATTGCTTCCCGATGATACCGTCAGGCGCAGCCCATACGGACATGATCCTGCATTCGGATGAAGTATCAGGGACGATGGACGACGAAGCAAAGGCGCTCGTATAATGCATATCAAACAGGAACTCACCGAACGGCATGTGCTCACGCTGACCGTCGACAATGAAGCAGGCACGCTGGCGCGGATCGCGGGTATGTTTACCTCGCGCGGTTACAACATCGACAGTTTGACCGTTGCCGATATCAGCGAAGACCATACCACCAGCCGGATTACCATCGTTACCCGCGGACCACCGCCGGTCATCGACCAGATCATTGCGCAGTGCGAACGCCTGATCCCAGTGCATAAGGTCACGGACCTGACCGAAGCTGGCCCCCATGTGGAGCGAGAGCTTGCGTTGGTTAAAGTTCGCGGTACCGGCGACCAACGGGTTGAGGCAATGCGCCTTGCCGACATTTATCGTGCCCGCGTGATCGACGCGACTGTCAACAGCTTCATTTTTGAGATAACCGGCGGCCCGGACAAGATCGACACGTTCGTCGCGTTGATGCGCGAAGTCGGCCTGGTTGAAGTCGGTAGAACCGGAATTGTCGGCCTGATGCGCGGAGCGGAAGGCAGCTAAATATCATCGTCACAACATTACGCCGTTAAAGGTAGACCCTGAAACACATTCAGGGTGACGGCAAAGCAGAAGGACTAAAACATGAAAGTATTTTACGACGCAGATTGCGATCTTGGCCTGATCAAGGACAAGAAAGTCGCGATTGTTGGTTATGGTAGCCAAGGCCATGCACATGCACAGAATCTGCGCGACAGCGGCGTTGCTGATGTAGCCATTGCGTTGCGTGCTGGCTCAGCCACCGCGAAAAAGGCCGAAGCTGCTGGCTTCAAGGTTTTGGCAAATGCCGATGCAGCCGCGTGGGCCGACATCTTGATGGTACTGGCACCTGACGAGCATCAGGCCGCCATTTACGCAGATGACTTGCATGCAAATATGAAACCCGGCGCGGCGCTTGCCTTTGCCCATGGCCTGAACATCCATTTCGGCCTTATCGAACCACGCGCAGACATTGACGTCATCATGATCGCGCCAAAGGGCCCTGGTCATACCGTGCGCAGTGAATATCAAAAAGGCGGCGGCGTGCCTTGCCTTATCGCCGTGGCACAAAATTCAAGCGGCAATGCCCATGACATCGCGCTTGCATATGCAAGCGGTGTGGGCGGCGGACGCAGCGGCATCATCGAAACCAATTTCCGTGAAGAGTGCGAGACTGATCTGTTCGGTGAACAGGCCGTGCTTTGCGGTGGTATCACGCACCTGATCCAAGCAGGCTTCGAAACGCTGACTGAGGCGGGCTACGCCCCTGAAATGGCGTATTTCGAATGCTTGCATGAAACAAAGCTGATCGTTGACCTTCTATATGAAGGCGGCATCGCCAACATGCGCTATTCGATCTCGAACACCGCCGAATATG
>CALDKP010000228.1 GCA_937898535.1 uncultured Sphingomonadales bacterium
GTGCCTCGCGTCTATTGGGTGATGTCATCGCCGCCCTCGATGATGAACGGCTTGGCGGTGTGGCCAAAAGCGCAATCCGCAAACAACTCGACAAGCTCGATATTGCCCCCCTGCTCGGCCAGTTGCTGACCGCGATGATCCGCGAACGCCGCCATATCCCGGTGCTGGACGGCATCATTAAATGGACCTCGGCCACGCTGGAAGCCAATGAGCATCTCATTCGCCAAATGGTGGAGGAACGTGCCAACACAATCATGCGCTGGACGGGCCTTGATGACAAATTAGCCAATGCCATCGTCAATGGACTGAACAAGCTGCTGCACGAAATGGCGGAAGACCCCGACCATCCTTTGCGTGAAAAGGGCGAAGAGGGCCTCGCCAGCCTTGCACACGACCTACGCCATGACAAGGAATTGCAGGCAAAGGTCGCCCATTGGAAAGGGCAGCTGCTTGAAAATCCGGCGATGAGCACATGGATCAACAGCCTGTGGGATCAGGGCCGCGATGGCCTGCTAAAGGCTGCGCGCAACCCCGACGCCGCGCTGGCGGGCAGCTTTGGCGATGCCCTTATCAAGCTTGGCGGCAGGCTTCAGGAAGATTCAGCGCTAAAGCTACAAATCAACCGCTTCGCGCGCCGCGCGATTGTCGGCACCACCGAAAATTACGGCGACAATATCGTGACATTGGTATCGGAAACGGTTGCCCGCTGGGACGCATCAACCATCACCGACCGCGTCGAAAATGCCGTGGGCAGCGACCTCCAATTCATCCGCATTAACGGCACATTGGTCGGCGGCATGGCGGGCATCGTCATTCACAGCATCGGCTTGCTAATTTAAGCCAGTTACAGCGCCGATATCATCCGTTCGGTTGCCTCGGCGGCTTGGCGGGCGGCGCGTTTTAAATTGGCCTGAAAATCGCCTGAACTGTCGCCATTGGCATTGTCGCTCGTTGCCTTGATCGCGGCCCATGGCACGTCCATGCGGGCTGCGGCTTGGGCAACGGCGGCGGTTTCCATATCGATGATGTCGCCGCCAAGGGCGCGGTGCAGGCGGCTGCCATGGTCGTCACTTTCCATGAAGCAGTCATTGGTGATGATGCGCACTTTCGGCAGCCCCGTCTCTGGCATGATCGCGGCGTGATAGGGTTCGGCATGCGCCTCCCCAATCGGCCATGCCCCTGCCCGATAATGCACAAACCCGTCGGCACGCGAGGCGCCATAATCCCCCTGCACGGCTTGCGTGATCTGGAAACAGTGGCCAACATGGTCGCTCAACTTGCCCGCAGTGCCGACCACCAAAAGCAAATCGGCATGATAATGCTCGACCAGCATCATCGCCGCCATTGCCGCATTCACTTTGCCGATGCCGCTGCAGGTAATCGCGATATTGCGGCCACCGGATTGGACCTGACGGACCATGAAACCGTGCAATGCCTCGCTATTGGCGCTTTCGCCGGGGAACAACGCAGCGGCTTCGGCGTCCACGCCGGTAATGATGCCAATGGTTTTGAACATGCTGCGCCCTCCAATAACTTTCCCAAAGGAAAGGCATCTAGCGCAGCATTAAAGTAATTATGATGACATAAACGCAGGCGCGGCCAAATTAATGGCTGGCGGCAATCATATCTTCGATACGGACGAACTTTTCGCGCGGGGCGCCGTCGCGGGCACGGGCAATTTCTGCCTCTTCAATTTTCTTCCAGTCGCTGAATGTGACAATGTCGACCTTGCGTAATGCCAGCAGCGCATCCAGACCGGCGCGGCCATCTTTGTCGCCATCTGTGGCCATATCCTCCGCCACGGTATCGATGATATTGTATCCATCGGGCCGGTTGGTTCCGATGGTTCCGGATGGGCCACGCCGGGCCCAGCCGACGCAATAGAGACCCGGCAATATCCGGCCGTCCAGATTGGCAAAGCGGCCACGGCCATGTTCATAAGGCACGCCGTCAATCGATGGCGTTTGATAGCCAATGCAGCTGATGACCATGGAACAGTCTATGGTGTAGCTCTCACCCGTGCTGATGCTGCGATACTGGTCATCCAGCCGCATGCGCTCGACGCGAACGCGCTGCACTTTTCCATCGCCCTCAATCGCGACGGGGGCTGCAAAAAAGTCGAAATTGATGCTGATGGCTTTATCCGCACGAAACGCCTCTGGAATGGCTGCGAATTCGCGCAGATGCGTGACGGATTTGCGAATGCCGGGTTCTAACAGCGCATCTTCGCCGATGTCTGGCAGATCGTCGGTGTCGACGCGCGGGGTTGCCCGCTGCAAATGCGCAAGTTCACCCAATTCCTTGGGCGTCATCGCAATCTGGTGCGGGCCGCGGCGACCCAAAATGGTGATGTCCTCAACAGCGGAATGCTCAAGCACATCGAGCGCGTGGCTGACAATGTCTGAACCGTCAAATTCGGCACGCGTTTTGGATAGGATCCGCGCGACATCCAGTGCCACGTTGCCGTTGCCGACGATGACGACATGTCGGCCATCCAATGGCGGGTTGAGATCCGCATAATCAGGATGCCCATTATACCAGCCGACAAAGGCGGCGCTGCCAAAAACGCCGGGCAAGTCTGCGCCATCTATGCCCAATGGGCGGTCGTCAGGTGCACCAGTGGCGAGAATGACCGCGTCATACAGTGTCTGAAGCTCGTCGATGCTAATGTCTTTGCCGATGGTCACATTGCCGACAAACCGGACATTGTCGGACAAGGCGACTTTTTCATAACGGCCCGCAACCGCCTTTATTGACTGATGATCAGGGGCAACGCCAAAACGGATGAGGCCGAACGGAACGGGCAAGCGGTCAATAATATCCACCCGCACATCGTCGCCAAATTTCTTCTGCGCGGCTTCTGCTGTGTAATATCCCGCCGGACCGGAACCGATGATTGCGATATGCCGCATGCCCTTCTCCCCGTCATTGCCTGATTCGGCAGGCTAACGGGTCAGCGCCAAAAAGAAAGGGCGACCTTCACGCCGCAATGGCCGAAGATCAGGCGGCTTTGCGCGCCGCGCTTGGATTGCGGTCAAGGAACCGGCGGATCGCCTCTATGCTTTCTTCAACATGGCTGAGCATGAACAAATGCCCGCCATTTTCGACCACGAACAACTCGCTGTTCGGAATAAGAAAATTCAAAAACTTGCCATTCGCCAGCGGAACAATCTGGTCATCATCGCCCATCATGATGAGCGTTTCCGTTTTCAGAAATGGCAGAAATGGCGCGCTGGTCCATCCCATCATCGCCATCAGCTGGTAGAAATATCCCGTCTTCGACGGCGGCGTAATGCGGCCAATATGTTCCGCCTTGTTGCCCACCATACCGCCGTACAGCGTCTTAAAATGCTTCGCCATGAAATCGGGGTCTATATAGCGGCGCGGGTCAGCCATTTTGATCAGCGCGGCGGGATTGCCCGGCACCATCAACATGCCAGCGCTTGTCGCGACAAGGATAAGCTTGTTCGTCCGCGCGCCATTCTGCAGCGCAAATTGCTGCGCCATCGCCCCACCCCAGCTGACACCCATGACATCGACCACGGGCATTTCAAACCGGTCAAGCAGCAGCGCCGCAATCCGCGACATCAATATGGCGTTATAGGGCACCACAGGGTCGGGCGAACCGCCAATGCCGGGCATATCAAAGGTGATGAAGTCGCGGTCATCCAGCAACTCGGCCATCGGCGCCATAGCCTCAATATTCGCGCCAATGCCGTTGAAGAACAATATCGGCAGCTTCTTCGTCGCCTTCGACGCGCGCCAAACCGCAACCCGCAAGACGCGACCGTCAACGGTCTCCATGCTGAATGTAGGGGCGCGGTTTTTGGTCATATGGGTTCCCTTGCCTCGCTTATCGCTGGCGTTGCGACGAGTTTAGCGCATGGTCTCGGGCGTGCAAGGACGAAAGAGCCAATGTGGCATCGTGACGACGTTGCGACGACGCCGCCCCCTCACTCCAAAACATACAGCCCCGGTGCGGCTTCCATTGGTGGATGGGCTTTGCTGCCGAGCGTTGCGGGGGCTGCGACTTCCGCGCCTGACCGCGCGTGGAGCCATTCCATCCAATGTGGCCACCAGCTGCCGGCAACTTCTTCGGAGCCCTTCATCCAATCGGTGACATCGGCGGGCGTCTTGCCGTTTGAATGTTTCCAATATTTCGCTTTGGGATTACCCGGCGGGTTCAGGATCGCCTGCATATGGCCAGCCTGGCTCAGGATGAATTCGACATTTTTGCTGCCGAACAATTGCGTCGAACGATAGCATGCGCGCCATGGCGTGATGTGGTCGGTTGTCCCGCCCAGAACGAACAGGTCGCCCGTCACCTTGGTCAGGTCGAGCATATGGCCCGCAATCTCGAACGTGCCCGGCGCGGCGTAGGCATTTGCTTCAAACAGCTCCAAGAAGTCACCCATCAATGCCGACGACAGGTTGGTCGCATCGGCATTCCAGAACAATATGTCGAACGCTGGCGGATCATCGCCCAGCAGATAATTGTTGATGACATAGTTCCAGATAAGGTCATTTGGCCGCAACCATGCAAAGCCGCGCGCAAGGCTGCTGCCTTCAATCACGCCTTTCTTCGCGGCGCGTTGCCGTGCCAGCGCGATGCCATTGTGCGACACAAGGCTCGACGCCTCGGTATCGCCGGGTTTGGGTTCAAGCACGCACACCATCATGGTAACTGCGTTGGCGCGGGTATCACCCATCGATGCCAGCTTGGACAGCAGCACGGACATGGTCTGACCGCCGGAACAGCCGCCCGAAATATTGACCTTGTCGCTGCCGGTAATCTCGCACACGACGTCCAGCGCCTTGATGCAGCTTTCGATATATTCGGCCATGCCCCACACGCCCATATCGTCGGTGGGGTTACGCCACGAGATCATGAATGGCTGAATGCCGTGGTCGGTCTGCCATTTGATGATCGATTTTTCGGGGGACAGATCGTTAATATACATTTTGTTGATCTGTGGCGGAATCGTCAGTTGCGGTGTGGCAAACACCTTGTCGGTGGTGGGCGCATATTGGACGAGTTCGAAACGTTCGTCGCGATAGACCACTGCCCCCTTTGCGGTTGCGACATTCTCGCCAAGCTTGAATGGCTTTTTGTTGACCTGGCTCACCATCATGTCGTTGTGAACCATATCGTTATAGGCGTTTTTCA
>CALDKP010000229.1 GCA_937898535.1 uncultured Sphingomonadales bacterium
CGTATTCAAGATGACTGGCGTTGCGTTGAACAACTGCTGGTTCGAGGGCACATGAAAATAACTGCCAACAAGCTTATACCCGAATGCTGAGCCGCCATTGCCCCCACGCCGTGCATAGTCGAATTTAAGCACGGCAGTGAGATTTTCAGTTGGCTGCAATCTGAGCGAAGCACGGACGTACTTATTATCGTCATCAAACAGGTTTCCACCCGTTGGATTGACATTCTTCACAAAGCCATCGGACTTTTCATATCCGCCGGCAAAACGAAGTGCCACGGTATCGCTGAGCGGCGCATTCAAATAACCGGTTAGCCGAACCTGGCTATTATCACCAACTGTAAGATCGGCGCCGCCGTAATATCCCGAGAAATCTGGGCGGGCTGAAACAACCGAAATGTTGCCGCCAAAGGTGTTGCGGCCATAAAGCGTTCCTTGCGGTCCACGCTGCACTTCAACACGCTCTAAGTCGATGAAGCCCAAAGTCGCTTGCGATGCGCGCGACTGATAAATGCCATCGATGAACATGCCGATTGTTGTATCTGCGTTAACATCCACGCTTTCTGTGCGGACCCCCCGAATTGCGGGCCGCGCGTCAACGCCAGATTTTCCAAAGGTAAAGCCCGGTACTAGGCCTTCAAGGCGAGAAACGTCATTCAGGCCCTTTTGTTCAATTTGCTCTGCGCTAAAGGCCGAGACAGAGATTGGTACATCCTGCAAATTTTCTTCGCGGCGCTGAGCGGTAACAATAATTTCCTCGATGCCCGCGTCTTCGCTCGTTTTTTCTTGCGCATATGATGGTGTACTAAGCAGCATTGCTGCGAACGGTGCTGTTGTCACCAATAGGTGCATTTTTGAGATTTTCATTGCCCTTATCCCCTCTGAACTATCACTCTGTAATTCCTGAACTAGAAGGTGGACTGCAAAAAGACTTCGAATGCAAGCAAAATATGACTTCGAATGCAAAGACCCGTTTCGCGTTGCAAAGGCGTCACATTAAAGACGTGAATTAGTCCAGCTTATTGCGCTGTCCAACCGCCATCGATCAGTAGGCTCGTCCCGGTGACCATGCTTGCAGCAGGCGATGCCAGATAGAGCACTGCCGCTGCTACATCCTCTGGCTTTCCAATCCGGCCGAGTGGTATCATCGAGCCAACAAAGGAACGAAACTCTGGCTTCGCTAACATTGGCTCGGTCATAGGCGTCTCAATAAAAGTTGGCGCAACTGAATTCACGCGGATATTGTGCGAAGCAAGTTCTACCGCCATCGCCTTTGTAAGGCCCTCCAGCGCATGTTTAGTCATGCAATAAACTGTCCGCCCCGGCGAACCAACATGCCCCATCTGGCTGGTCATATTAATGATAACCCCGCCCGATCTAGCCTTTACCATCGCGCGAGCTGCCCCTTGCGCCGCCAAATAGGCAGCGCGCACGTTGAGATCGAGCATTTGGTCAAGAACAGCAACTGGCACGTCGATCATGGGCATAGGATTGTTGGTGCCGGCATTGTTCACAAAGATATCTACACGGCGTTGCGCTAGCTCGACCCCGAACGCGGGATCATTCACATCTGCCTGCCAAATCTCAACACTTGGATATTCTCTCCCGAGCTCCTTTAAGGCAACGGGATCCCGCGCGACTGCTGTAACTTTCGCACCGGCTTCCGTTAGTGCAATACAAATTGCCCTTCCGAGCCCTTTGCTACCACCGGTAACGACAGCATGTTTGCCAGCAATGCCACGGGCCCATCCAGGGATTTCATTTTGCGCCATTCTATCCTCTTTGCATTCGAAGTCATTTCCGTTAGCCTAGAACACATTGAAAATGATTCAAAGCGCTCAAGGAGAGTAAAATGGCCCGCTATCTTAAAACTGGTATAACAGAGGACGCAGCAGCTGAAGCCGATGCGCAGGTTCGTCATGTAGTTGAGGAAATCATCGCTGATATCAAAAAGCGCGGTGATGACGCGGTCCGCCACTGGTCGCAAAAATTCGATAATTGGGCACCTGCCGATTTCCGGTTGTCGCAAGCCGACATTGACGCGGCTTACGCTGCGCTGGAGCCTCAAACCATTGAAGACATTCGTTTTGCTCAGGCTCAAGTGCGCGGCTTTGCGCAGATCCAGCGCGATGCTTTGAAAGATGTAGAGGTCGAAACTTTACCCGGCGTCATTTTAGGGCACAAGAACCTTCCGGTGAATAGTGTCGGATGCTATGTTCCGGGTGGGAAATACCCGCTTGTTGCATCTGCTCATATGAGCGTTGTGACCGCAAAGGTAGCAGGCGTGCAGCGTATTATTTCGGTTGCACCTCCGTTTGAAGGCAAACCCAATCCGGCAATTGTGGTAGCCATGCACATGGCAGGAGCTGACGAGATCCTGTGTGTTGGTGGCGTTCAGGCAGTGGCTGCAATGGCGATCGGTACGCAAAGCATCGCAGCGGTCGATATGATCGTTGGCCCAGGCAACGCTTATGTTGCTGAGGCTAAGCGTCAGCTATTCGGGCGCATTGGTATCGATTTGCTTGCTGGGCCGACAGAGACATTGGTGATTGCTGATGAAACCGTCGACGGAGAGCTATGCGCCGCCGACCTACTCGGGCAGGCTGAGCATGGCCCCAATTCTCCTGCGATATTGCTGACCAATTCAGAAAAGCTCGCACGCGAGACTATGGCGGAAATCGAGCGTCAACTAACAATCCTGCCAACGGCGCCCATCGCATCGAAAGCATGGGCCGATTATGGTCAGGTGATCGTAGCCGATAGCTATGAAGAAATGGTCCAGATTGCGGATGAGATTGCGTCTGAGCACGTTCAGGTGATGACCAAAGATCCTGACTTTTTTTTGCACAATATGACCAATTATGGTGCGTTGTTTTTAGGCCATCGAACCAATGTCAGTTACGGTGACAAAGTGATAGGCACCAACCATACTTTGCCAACCAAAAAAAATGCACGCTTTACGGGAGGGCTTTGGGTTGGCAAGTTCATTAAGACTTGCACCTATCAAAGGGTGCTAACCGATGAGGCGAGTGTGATGATTGGAGAATATTGTTCACGGCTCTGCGAGATTGAGGGCTTTGCGGGACACAAAGAGCAGGCCGACATAAGGGTTCGCCGTTATGGCCGCAAAGAAACAACCTGAAGCCAATAGCGGCCGCGCGACGTCTTACGATGTGGCGCGGCAAGCTGGAGTGTCACAGTCTGCAGTATCTCGCTGTTTCAAGCAGGGGGCATCTGTCGCACCGCGTACTCGGGAAAAGATTTTGGCCGCCGCGCGCGAGCTGAATTATTACCCTAATGCTATTGCTCAGGGCCTGATCACGCGCCGTTCAAACCTTGTAGCCATCATCATTTCAAACCTCACCAATCTTTATTATCCCGAAGTGTTGGCTGAGTTAACGCAGCGTTTGTCAGCTCAAGGTATTCGCGTTCTTCTCTTCTCACTTGCCGCAGAATCAGACGTGGACGAGGTGCTTGATCAGGTTTGGCGCTACCGCGTCGATGGTGCAATTGTTGCAGCACGGCTTGATGCACAGCAACTTGCGGCCTTTGCTGATCGCGGGGTACCCGTCATACTGTATAATCGTATCGGCGAAGGCGAACCCGTCGCGAGTGTTTGCTGCGATTCCGTAAGCGGCGAAAATGCTTTGGTCGACGCTCTGGTTGAAGGCGATCATCATGTCTTTGGGATTATATCAGGTCCAGCCGACAGCTATGTAGGCGAAGAACGCGTCGAAGCCGCAAGGCGACGGTTACATCAATTAGGGCGGGACTGCCAAATCGTGCGCGGCAATTTCGATTACGCCAGCGGCGATGCTGCGCTGAAAGATTTGATGCGCATCACGGACCAAAAGTTGGACGCATTAATCTGCGCAAATGACCTGATGGCGATCGGTGCAATTGATAGCGCACGGATTAATTTCGGCATCGAAGTCCCGCAAGATTTGTCAGTGGTCGGCTTTGACGGCGTCGGCCCAGCAACATGGCTTGCGTATCAAGTGACAACGATCCGCCAGCCGGTTCGTCGGATGACTGAGGCTGCGGTGGCAATGTTGATCGAACGGATCGAGCAGCCAGGGCTGTCGCCCGAACAACGTTTGTTTGCCGGCGAATTGTTAACCGGCAGTTCCGCAAGGCTCGCGTAATGCGGCCGACACCAGTTCTTTTGCCGGGCAATATGTGCGATGCGCGGCTTTGGACAGAAGCAGTGCGAGCTACGTTTTCGGGCGCGATCGACGCCGACCTCACGCAGGATGGCAGCATACAGGCTATGGCCGAGCGGACGCTGGCGGCAACCGACGGCCAATTGTTAGCGGTTGGTTTTTCAATGGGCGCAATCGTTGCCGTCGAGATGGCAGTGCAAGCGCCGGAACGGATCGTGGGACTTGTCTTGTCCGGTTACAACGCTACCGCTGACTTGCTCGAACGTGCGGCACATCGCCCCGCGCAGCAAAGCGAAGTTCGCGCGGGCGGGCTCGAGCGAGTATTGGTTGAGGAATTGAAGCCCAATTACCTTGCTGCGCAAAACAGAAAAGATCATGCGCTTCTCGGTATATTGCGCGACATGGGAATGGACTTGGGTACCGATGTTTTTGTTCGCCAGAGTGAAGCGCTCCGGCTGCGCGAGGACAGGCGTGATGCCATCGCTGCTCTTGATATGCCGGTCCTCTATCTATGCGGTGCGGAAGACACTCTATGCCCGCCTGCCTGGCATCAAATCTGGACAGATATGACACCCAAAGCGCAGTTTAGCCAGATCTCAGGCGCTGGTCATATGGTGCCACTCGAAGCGCCTAAGGCCTTTGCCGCGACCATTGGACATTGGCTTACAATCAACGAAAAGGATTTTGCCTGATGGCTAATCGCATACGCACGACGCATGTAGGGTCGCTTCCGCGGTCCGCCGTTGTAACAGACCTCGTTTTTGCCCAAGAACGGGGAGAGGCGATAGATACTGCAGTATTTTCCCGTGTTATCGGCGCAGCAGTAGATGATGCTGTTGAGCGTCAAGTCGCCAGCGGTGTGGATCTCGTCTCCGACGGCGAAATGTCGAAAATTAGCTACGCCACCTACATCAAGGACCGGATTACAGGCTTTGACGGCGACAGCCCGCGCAGCGCACCCAAAGACCTTGAGATGTTCCCAAGCTTTTTGGAACGCCAATCGAA
>CALDKP010000230.1 GCA_937898535.1 uncultured Sphingomonadales bacterium
TGGAGTTCAGACGTGTGCTCTTCCGATCTGCTGCGGGTGAATAATGTTGGCGACTATAACCGGCTGGCCACCACCATCGACGATGCGGTGGGCGAAGCATTCGACAAAACGGCCAAGATTTTGGGCTTGGGCTTTCCCGGTGGGCCAGCCGTCGAACGCGCAGCGGCGTTGGGCAACGCGAAAAACGTACCGCTGCCCCGCCCCTTAAAAGGCGCTGATGAGCCGCATTTTTCCTTTGCTGGCCTGAAAAGCGCCGTGCTGCGCGCGCATGAGACGGGCCAGTATAGCGTCGAAGATATTGCCGCATCCTTTCAGCAAGCCGTTATCGACTGCCTGTACGACCGGATACGCTATACGCTGGATCGTATTGACGCGCCGGCGGCATTGGTTGTCGCCGGCGGCGTCGCGGCGAATGTGCCCATTCGCAATATGCTTGAGCAGCTTGCGGCAAGCCGCGGCATGCGTTTTGTCGCACCACCATTGTGGCTGTGCACGGACAATGGCGTGATGATCGCATGGGCTGGCGCGGAGAGATTTGCGATGGGCCTGACCGATGGCCTTGATTTTGTCGCGCGGCCGCGCTGGCCGCTGGATCCCAACGCAGCACCCGCACGCGGTGCGGGCGTGAAAGCATGAGCCAGATGCTATGTCCGGTTGGTATCATTGGTGGCGGCGCATGGGGCACCGCGCTGGCCGCCGTCATGGCGCAAATCCACGATAACGTCCTCATCTGGGCCCGCGAAGAAGAAGCCGTGCAGAGCATAAACAGCCAGCACGAAAACAGCCTCTTTTTGCCGGGCACATCATTGTCGCCAAAAATTGAGGCGACATCTGACCTCGCCCGCATGATCGCATGTGAAAATTTGCTCATCGTGACCCCGACCCAGCATGTGCGCGCAACGCTGTCGGCGCTACCGGATACGCAGGCCCCGCTGATCCTGTGCGCAAAAGGCATTGAGGCCGATACCCAAATGCTGGTGTCAGATGTTGCCGCGACAACGCGCCCGGGCAATCCGATTGCCGTTTTGTCGGGCCCCACATTTGCGCATGAGGTTGCTGCTGGAAAGCCCACAGCGGTCACGCTCGCGACCGCCGATCAGACGCTGGGTTCCGAGTTAATGCGCCGCATCGCGACACCTTCCTTCCGTCCTTATTGGTCTGATGATGTTGTCGGCGCGGAAATTGGCGGCGCGGTCAAAAACGTACTCGCAATTGCATGCGGTGTCGTCGACGGCGCAGGTCTTGGTCTCAACGCCCGCGCTGCATTGATTGCGCGCGGCTTTGCCGAGATGCAGCGATACGGCCTTGCGCGCGGGGCAAAAGCCGAAACGCTAGCCGGACTATCAGGATTGGGCGATCTGGTCCTGACATGCAGCTCTGAAAATTCACGCAACTTTTCATTGGGCCGCGGCCTTGGACAAGGCCAAACATCCGAAAGCCTGCTCGCAGACCGCAAGACGGTTGCCGAAGGCGCATATACCGCGCCGGTCCTGCTACAGTCGGCAACGTCGCTTGATGTCGAAATGCCCATCGTGAGCGCGGTATGCGCTCTGCTGTCGGGATCAGCGACCGTCGATGCCGTCGTCACCGAATTGCTGGCACGCCCGCTCAGGTCCGAAAGCTGGTAACGGCGGACCTAATCCGCTAGCGTACCAAAAGAGGCGATCCATTGACTGCAGCCAGAACCGACGAAGAAGATATTCAGGCACTCGCAAAGGGCGGGCGGACGAATGTATTTGGCTTTCTTTTACGGTTGGCCGCCCGCATCCCATTTTTGTTCATCGCGGGCAGACTTTATGGTCCCGAAGCGCTTGGCCGCTTTGCCTATGCCATCCTGATTATCGAATTTGTCGCACAGCTTGCTTCTCTTGGCCTGCGCCGCGGGCTGGCGGAATTGCTTGCGAAGGATGACCGCCCGCATGCCCACCTGATTGTGGATGCGCTTTTCGCGGCGATGGCGGCATCAGCGGTCGGCGCTGCATTTTTGATCATGCTGCCCGAGCTGATGTTTCCCAACAGCGGTATTAACGGGCTCGACCGGTTTCTGCCGCTCGCCATTTTTGCCATTGTCGCAACGGACATCGCCTTGTCCGCCTTGGCCTATAAATTCGATATCGCATCGACCGTGCGGGCACGTGCGATCGTTGAACCGTGGACAATCAGCATCGCGGCAGGCGCGCTTTATTTCTATTCCGCGCGCGATGGGCTCATCCTGTCTTATGTCGCTTCGCTGGCCGCTGCATTGTTGTTTGCACTTTGGCCCTTGTGGCGCAGCTATGGCTTTGCGCGTGGATGGCGGCCAAGTGTGAAGCGTTCTTTGGTGATTGCCCAACGCAATCTGCCACTGGCCGCAGCGGACGCCGCAGAATGGGGCAGCAGGCGGCTTGACCTTGCCATATTGGGCCTGTTTGCATCGCCGGCAGTGGTGGGTATCTATTATGTCGCCCAACAGGTGGCGAGCCTTCCACAGAAACTGAAAACCAGCTTTGACCCGATATTAGGCCCTGTCATCACACGCAATTTACAGACCCGCAATTATGCTGAGATCGCCAAACAGGTCGGCCAGGTCGGTTTCTGGATTATCGCAGCACAGGCCGGAATTGCACTCGCGCTTGGCATCCCCGGCGCAGCGGTCATGGGATTGATGGGCCCCGAATTTGTCGGCGGAGCAGCGGCGCTTGCCTTTTTGCTGGCGGCGGAAGTGGCTGCGGCCACGGCGGTCGTCAGTGAGTCCGCCTTGGTATATATGGCCCGTCACCGGAACCTGCTGATTTCAATCGGGATGTTGGCCGTGCAAACTTTGGTGAGCGTGGGCCTTCTGATGCTGGTCGATGATATCCCCATTAAGCCCGAATATGTCGGCCTGTATCAGGCGGCAGCCGTTGCCTGCGGGCTAATGATTTCACTGGGCATTGGCTCGCTCATCAAATCGCGATTGCTGTCACGATTATTGGGACAGCACATACGCGTGTGGCGTTGGGCCTTGCTGGTTGCAGTCGCCGCGGCAGCCTTGCTCGGCATGGCCATCGTCAGCGTCCCTGCCCGTCTGGAATGGGTGGAACTGGCGATCGGCGTACCTGCGATCCTTGGCCTTTATGGCTGGATTATCTGGCGCTGGGGCTTTGGCCCGGAAGACCGGGTGCTGTTCCGCAGGAAAAAGGATTAACCCAGACGCTTGGCAACAAGCTCTGCGATATCCGCTTCTGGCCGCGCGCCATAATGTGAAATAATCTCGGCAGCGCAAACTGCGCCCATGACAAGGCATTCGGCCATCGGGCGGCCCTGCGCTATCCCTGCAAACACACCTGATGCGAACAAGTCGCCTGCGCCGGTCGTGTCGACCAATTGGGCGACAGGTTCTGCGCCGACTTCGGTACGCACGCCGTTTTCGATGGCGATGGCGCCATGTTCGCCGCGCGTGCAGACCAACAATGGAACCTTCGCCGCGATTGCCGCTACCGATGCTTCGAAATCATCGCTGTTGTTGAGCGCACAAATTTCGACTTCATTCGAAAACAATATATCAATGCGACCGGCATCCATTTCGGCCAAAAAGTCAGGCCCATGACGCGAAATGACGAATGCGTCAGACAATGTCAGCGCTACCTTACGACCGGCGGCACGGGCGACATCGATAGCGGTGCGCATCGCTGCACGTGGCTCCTCGGGATCCCACAAATAGCCTTCAAGATACAATATGGCCGCGCTTTCAATCAGTGCCTTGTCGATCAGCGTGGCAGGCAGATATTGCGACGCGCCTAAAAAGGTGTTCATCGTCCGCTGCGCATCTGGCGTAACGAGAATGTAGCAACGTGCGGTTGAAGGTGCGCCGTCACGTGCAGGAATATCGAAATGGATACCGCCCGCACGAATGTCATGTGCGAACACTTGGCCAAGCTGATCATTTGCGACTTGCCCGATAAATGCTGTTTTATGTCCAAGCCGTGCGAGGCCGGCCAAGGTATTTGCGGCCGAGCCACCGCTGATTTCACGGGCCGGTCCCATGTGGGAATATAATGCCTGTGCACGGTCTTCATCAATGAGCTGCATGCTGCCTTTGGTCAGGCCTTCGCTGTCGATAAAACCATCATCGGTGTTGGCAATGATATCAACAATTGCGTTGCCAATGGCGAGGACGTCAAAGCGGCTGTCAGTCATGAAGTTTCCTATATTTAAGCTTGCCGCGCCCTACTGGGGTTGGACATTTCGGGCAAGCGCTTTAGAAGCGCGACATGATACAAGCTCTCCTGCTTTCGTTCCAAAGCCTTTCGGACAGGCGCGTGGCAATGCTGCTCATCAAAGTCGTGCTGTGCACTTTTGCTAGCTTCCTTTTACTGGGTGCAGGCATGTGGTTTGCGCTCGATTGGCTTTTTGCATGGCTCAACATTCGGGACGGCGAATATCTGTCGACTTTCCTGTCGCTGGCCATCATCCCGATTTCGGCGTTTCTGCTTTTCCGGGTGATCGCTGTCGCAATCACTTGGATTTTTGCCGACGATATCATCGATGCGGTCGAAGACAGGCATTATCCCCAGAAAGCCGCATTTGGAAAGCGTCCGGGCGTAGGCGCTGGCGTGCATATGGCGATAAGGTCGATAACACGGGTGATTGGTTACAACCTCCTCTCCTTGCCGCTGTATATCGTCTTGCTGGTGTCGGGCGTTGGCACGGCGATCGCCTTCATGCTCATCAACGCGCTCCTTTTGGGCAAGGATTTGGAAGACATGCTGATTGCCCGCCATGGCGCATTGCAAGGCACCATCAAGAAACTGCCGCGCCTATTGCTGGGCTTCATTGGCACCGTTGGCATGCTGATTCCGTTTTTAAACCTGCTGGTGCCCGTGCTTGCTATCGCAATGGCTGTGCACGTCGTCCATTCAGGAAACAGAGCCATATGAAACAAGCCGTAAACGCGTTCGCGCTTACTGTGATTTTGGCGGGCTATGTATCTGCGCCGCCTGCACGCGCGCAAACGCGCCAACCAGCACCCGTACAGCGCACTGCGCCGGCCATTCCCGTCCGCCCTGCCATGGCACCAAGGGGCCTAGAGGCGGTCATGGGCAAGGATGTCGGTACCCTAAAACGCCTTTTTGGCGAACCGCGGCTTGATGTGGTTGAGGTTCATGGCCGCAAGCTGCAATTTGTCGGCAAAGCCTGCGTCCTTGACGTGTTTCTCTATCCCGACGGCAAGGGCCGGACCGAAATCGTGACTTATGTCGACGCACGCCGCAGTGATGGCGCTGCGGTTGATCGCGCATCCTGCATTGATGCCTTGCAACGCCGCTGACTAGGTAAGCGTCCATTCGGTACGAACCGACGGGTCCAGTTCGTCGGCAAATCGCGCCTGCTTTTCACGCTGAAATATCTCGGGCGACAGCCGCGACATCGCCCAGATCGCGGCACCACGGACGACGGGTGAGGTGTCATCCATGAGCATCTCGACCACGGGTAGCACGCCGAAATCACGGCCATTGCCAGCCGCGATCAACACATTGCGCACAAAGCGGTCGCGGCCAATGCGCTTGACGGGCGATCCGGAAAACAGCTGGCGAAATTGCGCATCATCCAAAGCCAAAAGGTCCGCAATGCGCGGCGCGACCAAGGCTTCGCGAGGCAAAAATGCCTTATGTGCCGCGGCAGTCTCGGCAAATTTGTTCCACGGACATACCGCCAGACAATCATCGCAACCGTAAATGTGATTGCCCATCAATGGGCGCAGTTCGCGGTCTATGGCGCCCTTATGTTCAATGGTGAGATAGGAAATACATCGGCGGGCATCGACTTGGTATGGCGCGGGGAAAGCATTGGTTGGGCAGACATCCTGACACGCGCGGCACGAACCGCATGTGTCGGTCGCGGGAACCGATGGCGCAAGCTCTGCAGTCGTATAAATCGCGCCAAGGAACAGCCAGCTACCATGTTCTTTGCTGACGATGTTGCTGTGCTTGCCTTGCCAACCAAGTCCCGCCACCTCAGCTAGCGCCTTTTCCATAACTGGCGCGGTGTCGACGAACACTTTGACGCCGACCTCTGCGGAATGGGCAAGCCAGCTGGCGAGCCGTTTGAGCGCGCCTTTGACGACATCATGATAGTCGCGTCCTTGCGCATAGACCGATATGCGCGCCTTTGTGTCATCGCCGGCAAGCGCCATGGGGTCATGCGGCGGCGCATAGCTCATCCCCAGCATGATCACTGATTTTACTTCGGGCCATAAAATATCGGGATTGGCACGCTCATCGACGCGGCTTTCCATCCACAACATGCCGCCATGGCGGCCTTCATCAATCCACTGGCGCAGCCGCTGCCCCGCGCGCGGCGCAAGGTGCCCCGGCGCAATGCCAAAGGCGACAAAGCCCTCACTCTGCGCCTTGGCCTGCAGCGCGTTAACTATATTTGTGTTGTTTCTTTTCACGCGCCAACCTTATTCAGCACCGACCATCTCTCCGGGGCGATTTCATATGTACGCAATAGAGGCAAAGGGACTCGTAAAGCAATTCGATGGCTTTCGTGCCGTCGATGGGGTCGACCTGAAAATTCCCGAGGGCAGCATTTTTGGCATTTTGGGTCCGAATGGCGCTGGCAAGACGACCATGTTGCGCAATTTGCTTGGCATCATTGACCCTGATGCCGGAACCCGCAGCCTGCTGGGTTCGGACCGCCCGATAACGCAGTCCCGCAATGTCGGATATTTGCCCGAAGAACGCGGTCTGTATCAATCGATGCGCGCAGTCGACACAATTGCGTTCATGGGCGCGCTGCGCGGACTATCGTTGAAAGAAGGTGCCAAAAAAGGGCGCGCTTTGCTGGAAGAAGCGGGCCTTGGATATGCCGCGGACCGGCAGATTAGGCAGCTTTCCAAGGGGATGGCCCAAACGGTGCAACTGATGGGGACAATCGTCCACGACCCAAAGCTGATCGTGCTCGACGAACCTTTTTCAGGGCTGGATGCACTCAATCAGGCTAAGCTTGAAAAGATGATCCGCGCGCAAGCCGCCAAGGGTGTGACGGTTATTTTTTCCACCCATGTCATCGCGCATGCCGAACGGTTGTGTGAACGCATCGCCATTATCGCCAAGGGTAAAATCAGTTTCGACGGGCTGGTTTCCGAAGCGCGCGACCGCTTGCGGCCGCAGGTGCATCTGGAAACTGAAACGTTGGACGGACCATGGCGATCGGCGCTGCCCCTTGAAACCAAATCAGAAGGGCATTGGTGGCATTTCACCTTGCCCGAAACCGGAGTGGAGCCGCTGCTGACGGCGCTGGTCGAGGGCAAGGCGGGCGTCAAATCGCTGTCGATCGAAAGGCCCGGGCTGCACGATGCGTTCGTCGCCATCGCGGGTGAAGTCGTCGCCGCGGAAATGGATGACGCTGATGTGGGAGACGCGAAATGAAGGAAATTATCCGCGCCGCCTTCGTCATTGCCCGCCGCGATTTTACGGCGATCATCTATTCCAAGGCCTTTATCTTCTTCCTGCTCGGGCCCTTCTTCCCTGTGCTTGTCGGATTTGCGGCAGGCAATTTGGGTGGGCAAATCGCCAAAGAAGTATCGCAACCCGTTGTCGGCATTGCGTTGGCGAAAGAGGAGGCAGGGAAAATTCTGTCCGCGCGCGAGTCGCTTTCGAAGACATTGGGAGACCGCTATTTCGCCCGCATGATAGTCGTCGGCGACTCGGCTGCGGATCAGAGAACGCCGCAAAGCTATCTTGCGAAAAAGACGGACAATCTAAGCGTTGTTGTCACGGGCACGTTGGCGAAACCCGTGATAACGGGCACAGCCAACGCCATCAAACGCGAACGAGCCGACATTGCGCTGTTGGCAGGCTACGCCCAGAGCGGCGGTACGATCACGCTACCACGTTCGACACCCGATATTGTTGTCGAGTCCGCTAACAACGACAAGCAGTTGCGCACTATTACGGCGCAGGGTGGGCAGATACTCGTTTTCTTCCTGACAATGTTGCTTGCGGGCATGGTCCTATCCAATCTGGTTGAGGAGAAATCGAACAAGATCATCGAAATTCTCGCCGCATCTATTCCAATGGAATCGGTGTTCCTTGGCAAATTGTTCGCGATGCTCGGCATGGCCTTGGTGGGTATATTCGTGTGGACCTCCGTTGGGCTTGTTGGTTTCGCAGCGATCGGGCCGGATTTGCCAAATTACCCAACGCCGGCGGTTGGTTGGCCCATGTTCGTTGGCCTGTGCTTCACCTATTTTATCATGGCCTATCTCATGCTCGGCGCGCTTTTTCTCGGGATAGGGGCAATGGCGGCCACGGTGCGTGAGGTGCAGACCATTTCTATGCCCGTCACCATGGCGCAGCTGATCAATTTCTTCTTCGCATCTTATGCCCTGACCAAAACAGGTGAACCGATCGAGCAATTTGCTGCCATTTTCCCATTCAGTTCGCCCTTTGCGATGATTGGGCGCGCCGCGCTTGAACCGGTTTTGTGGCATCACGCCGTCGCGATTATCGGCCAGGCCTTGTTTGCGATATTGTTGCTGCGACTGGGCGTATATCTTTTCAAGAAAAACGTCATGAAATCAGGCAGTGCCGGCCGCGCCAAGGATGACGGTGCGCGCCGGTTGTTCGGCTTCATCAAAATGCCGGGGTGAACGTATAATCGCCTTTAATAGGTTGCGGTTCGAAACTGGATTGACATTTCTGTCAGTAGTGGCAGTTTCGGTAGTGAGAGGAGTCGACAATAATGGCAACTGCCCCCCTAATCGAAAGCGATTCACTGCCTTGGGAAGTGAACAAGGCACCACATCATTGGGACGTCACCAAGCCCAATATTTATGCGGAGGATCGCTGGCATCCCATCTTTAAAGAGATGCGCGAAAAAGCGCCGATCAACAAGATTGAGGATTCTGATTTCGGCAGTTATTGGAATGTTACGACGCTTAAAGCCATTCAACATGTCGAAGCGCTCCCCGACATTTATTCATCGTCATTCGAGCATGGTGGCATCACCTTAATCGACGACAATGCGCTCGCCGAGCCAATCCCCGAAGATCAAAGAATCATCATGCCGATGTTCATTGCGATGGACCGGCCCAAGCACACCGAAGAACGCCGCGTTATCGCACCGGCCTTCACACCGGGCGAAATGGACCGCATGTCGGGCGATATCCGCCGCCGCACGGGCGAACTTTTGGATTCGCTTCCGGTGGGTAAAACCTTTGATTGGGTCGACCTGGTATCCATCGAACTGACCACACAGATGTTGGCATTGCTTTTCGATTTCCCGTGGGAAGACCGCCGCAAATTGACCGAATGGTCCGATTGGGCGGGCGATATCGAACTCGTCCGTTCCGAAGACACACGTCAGGCGCGGCTTGCCAAAATGTTTGAAATGGGCGCCTATTTCCAGGGTCTGTGGGAAGAACGCAAAAATCGCGGCGAAGCGCCCGACCTTATCAGCCGCATGATCCATTCGCCGATGAAGGACATGAGCCAGTTTGAATATATGGGTAACCTCATTCTGCTGATCGTGGGCGGAAACGACACGACCCGCAATTCGATGTCCGGTTACGCTTATGGACTGAACAGCTTCCCCGACGAGCGCGAAAAACTGGAGAAGAATCCCCAATTCATCACCAACGCGGTGAGCGAAATCATTCGTTGGCAGACGCCTTTGGCGCATATGCGGCGCACCGCCCTGCAGGACCATGATTTGTTCGGTGCACCCATCAAGGCCGGCGACAAGATTGGCATGTGGTATCTGTCGGCCAACCGTGATGAGACGGTGTTCGAAAATCCCGACAAGTTGATTGTCGATCGTGAGAACGCCCGTCGGCATTTGGCCTTCGGATATGGCATCCACCGTTGCGTAGGCGCGCGATTGGCGGAATTGCAGATCCGCATTTTGCTGGAAGAAATGGCAGTGCGCCGCCTGCGACCAAATGTGGTGGCAGAACCAGAGCGCGTGGCTGGCTGCTTCGTCCATGGCTATCGCAAGATGGACGTGGAACTGTCGCGCTATTGATATGAGAGCTTTTGGACGTTTCCGGTATATGCATAGCCGGAGCGCCCAAAGGAACATGTCATGCAGCTGAGCAAACGCAAATTTCTGTCACTCGCAAGTGCAGGGGCCGCGGTGCTGGTCTTTGGCTGCGGCAAAAGTGCGACCGCCAAAACGCGCTATGCGGTGACATATAGCGACGCTGAATGGAAAAAGCGCTTGTCGCCTGCTGCCTATTTGGTGTTGCGCCGTGAAGATACCGAACGGCCTTATACCAGCCGGCTTAACAGCGAGAAGCGCAAGGGCACATTTGTCTGCGCCGGCTGTAACCAGCGGCTGTTTGCATCTGGCACCAAGTTTGAAAGCGGAACGGGCTGGCCAAGTTTCTACGCGCCGCTAGCTGGTGGCATAGGAACCCGAACGGACTATAAAATCGGCGTGCCACGCACCGAAGTGCATTGCGCGCGCTGCGGTGGGCACCTTGGCCATATGTTTAACGATGGCCCAAAGCCAACGGGCAAACGCTATTGCATGAATGGCGTCGCGATGAAGTTTATCCCCGGCTAATCCGTCCAGTGCACGGCGCGCCGACGGACCTTATTTCGGTTCAGATATGCCCGAAAAGTCCAGCTCGGCAGGTTTCTTCGCAGCATCGGTTTTGCCGTTATTTTCGATGATCGCAACAATGGCATTCGCCCGTCCGTCCTGAAGCGCATAATCGCGCGCAGAATATCCCGCCCGGCTATCCTTCTTGTCAGGATTTGCACCCGCTTTCAAAAGCACACGCACCGCTTCTACATTGCGCAGTTGCACCGCCAGAATCAGCGCGGTTTCTCCAGCACGATTGGTCTGATCAATCTGCGCCTTTTTACGCGAAAGCCAATCAATGCCATCGATGAAGCCCAATTGCGTGGCGAGCATCAAGGGCGTGGTACCCTTTTTATCTGCCAAATTGGGGTTTGCACCTTTTTGCAAAAGATATCCGAGCCAAGACGAATCGCGACGTTGAATGACGATATGCAGCGCGGTTTCGCCAGTTGAATTGTCGCGCGTGTTGATAATCACCGTGCCGGGCTCTGAAAGAAACTTTTCCGCTTCTTCGCCCTTACGATCGCGCACGGCTTTCAAAAAATTATAGCTGTCTGAAAACTGGGCTTGTGCAGCAGGCGCAACAACGCCAGCGCCTACCGGCAAAAGCAGCCCTGCGGCCAAGGCGAGAAAAAACGGCTTTTTCAACAAACGATGCCCCATTTAAATGTCCAACATACTTGATAACTGGTCTTTAGCAGACCATGTCTGGCCCCGCTATGAACAAAAAACTGATTTTCACGCTCTACGCCGCGCTTTTGCTGTCGGCATGTGATTCACCCCACGCAC
>CALDKP010000231.1 GCA_937898535.1 uncultured Sphingomonadales bacterium
CAACCTTGTGCACTTGAGCCGGGGGCGTATCAGCGACTTGCATCGCACCACCACCGATCAAAGCGCCGCCGCACGTGCAGGCACATAATTTCGCTAACGCCATGCGTACGGACATAATCTTGACCTTTTCCATCCTGGGCGGCTGGTTGTCGGATCCGACAGTCATCTTTCCCATTTGATTCATCACGAAACGCAGAACGAAGACATAAGCTCAAACGCATTAACCATGTTTGGCGACCCATCTTGAGACAAATGGCCAAATTCCGCCGCGCAATGTGCAAAGCGTCCCGAACTGGAACTGTTTGGAGCGGCGGAATCTATCAAGCCACCCCGTTTCCACAGCTTTTGTGGATTCCATGACCTTCTGTGACATTTGCTGCTTGTGCGGGTTTTGGCGTGAGTCTATAGCGCCGGCGAGAGTGGATTTGGACGCGGCAACCTTGGTTTTGCGGGGCCCGCCAGAGTTGGAGAATCTAACATGGGCGCGAGCGCCGAGCCTCAAACAAACACCGGAGAATTGAACAATTCCGGTTACGATATTGACCCGTCATATGTCCCCAACGATGACGAGCCTTTCATGAACGATCGCCAGCTGAAATATTTTGAAAAGCAGCTGATTGATTGGAAAAACAGTATCTTGGCGGAATCACAAGGCACACTGAATCAGCTTCAGGATGGCCCGATGCGCGAACCTGATTTGAACGACCGCGCATCCAGCGAAACGGACTGGGGTATCGAATTACGAACCCGCGACCGTCAGCGCAAACTGATCTCCAAAATCGAATCCGCACTTCGCCGCATCACTGAAGGCGAATATGGATATTGTCAGGTAACAGGCGAGCCGATTTCACTTGCCCGACTGCGCGCCCGCCCCATCGCGACAATGACGCTTGAGGCGCAGGAACGGCACGAGCGGCAGGAACGCGTTTCACGCGACGACTAACGCAACGACGTTCAATGAGCATGGTTTATGTAACCATTCAAATTCAGTCAGATTGCTTCGCGAATTAACCTTTTGTCTACAATTAAGTGGCACTATCGCAGCCTGAATTATTCCCAATTCTGTGCTTGGTGCCGCATTATGAACGACCCATTTGGCGAAGATAGCATGTCCATTGCAAAGCGGGGCATGGATCGCGACAGCCTGTTTCTGAAGGCGAACCTGCGCTTTACCAGTGCAAAAGATGAGCACGAAGTTCGTATTCGTAACCTGTCAGCCGGTGGGCTGATGGCTGAAATCCTAACGGACGTACCCCGCGGTGAGCGGGTCGAAATCAACCTGCGCAGTATCGGTTGGGTCAGCGGTTGCATTGCATGGGTAACCGATGGCCGCGTGGGAATTGCGTTCGATCATCCCATCAATCCGAAAGACGCGCGCAAGCCCGCCAACTCTAGCGAACGCGAACTTCCCCTTTATCTGAAAAAGCTAAACACGACGCCGCCAGCACCTAACAAGCTACGCCGCGTTTAAATCAATCGTCCAAGCAATATATGTCGACAGGGACGGCAATCTTCTCGAGCACGCGGCCAACGGGGTAAGCTGACTTACTTCCCTGCTCAATCGCTGCCTCAAGTACCTCGCGCTTCTCAGCACCATTGATCACCAATATCGCCGTACGCGCGGTACCGATTGCAGATGCTGTAAGCGTAACCCGGTTGACCGGCGCTTCGGGCGGCATCGGGTCTGGCGCAACGCCAACGGCGCGCACATCTTTGCCACCTTCAAGCGCAGTTTCGAGATCAGGTCCGGGGAATATCGACGCGGTATGCCCATCCGTGCCCATACCCAGCCAGACAAGATCGGGTGGCCAATGCAGGTCGGCAAGCCGGGCGTTTGCTGCCCCTCCGGCCAATTTATAGTCCGCAGCATCGCTGGTGATCGGCAAAACACGCGCGCCTTTCGGGATGAATATTTTCGCAATCATCGCAACATTCGACAGCGCATTGTCGACGGGAACCAACCGGTCATCGGTCGGGATGATCGTCACACTTTTCCAACGGATATTGGCTTGCGCCAGCTTTTCCAAAATAGGCTTTGGTGTCGAACCGCCGGGGAACGCAACCAACGCTTGGCCACGGGCATCAAGTGCACTTTCGATGATGAAGCTGACGTCGCCGACGACAGCGTCGATCAAATCTTCTGCGGCGTCAAAGTCCCACCATTCAATTTCTTCGGCCATGTGCCTTACGTCTCCGTTAGTTGCGTAATGCCGATGCTGCGCGCGCTGCAGATTCTATCGCGGCAATATCAGGAACGCCTTTACCAACAAGCCAGCTTCCACCAACACATAAAATTTCGGGAACCGCGAGCCAGTCTGCCGCCGTTTCCTGTTTGATGCCGCCGGTTGGGCAGAATTTGCACTGACCAAACGGGCCGATAAGCGATTTCAGCGCAGGAAGACCGCCATTTGCTTCAGCCGGGAAGAATTTGAAATGTGTTAGGCCCAGATCAAGTCCGCGCATAATATCACCCGCGCTCGCGACACCGGGAAGGAACGGAATATTCTTGGCGATGGCGGCTTTGCCCAAATTGTCGGTCAGGCCAGGCGAAACGATAAACTCCGCCCCAGCCGCGATTGCGCTGTCGAGGCCTGCCACATCAACGACTGTCCCCGCGCCAACAATTGCGCCGGGCACTTTCTTCATTTCGGCAATCGCATCCAATGCAGCGGCCGTGCGCAACGTGACCTCGAGCACCGGCAAGCCGCCTGCGACCAATGCCTCCGCAATCGCGCGCGCATGCGCCGCATCTTCAATCACCAGAACGGGGATAACGGGCGCAGTGCGCATGATTTTTTCAACGGGCGTCATTGACTCTTCTCTCTAGATATATTGCTGGGCATAGGCAGCCGCTGCCCCGAAAAGGCCGGGCTGCGGATGGGTGATGAGTTTAACGGGGATGGAGGCCATCAATCCTTCAAAGCGGCCTTTGGCGCGGAAACGTTCGGCAAAGCCCGAACGCACTAAGCTGTCCTTGATACGCAGCCCAAGTCCGCCTGCGATGACGACCCCTGCAAAGCCGCCCTGAGCCAGCGTGATGTCGCCGGCAACGCTGCCCAGCGACAGGCAAAAGCGATCAACAGCCGCCGCCGCAAGGCTATCCTCACCGGACATGCCCATTTGCCAGAGCGTCTTGTCATCATATTGCTGAACGGCTCGGCCTTCGATAGCGGCGAGCGTTTCGTAGAGATCAACCAAGCCGGGACCAGACACGACGCGTTCGATCGACACCCTGCGGTAGCGTTTACGCAAGCGCGCCAATACAGCATCTTCAATCGCATCCAGCGGCGCGAAATCGATATGCCCACCTTCGGTCGCTTGCACATGATAGGCGCCGCCGGTGCGGCTAACATGTGCGACACCAAGACCGGTTCCCGGGCCAATGATGCTCAGCGTGCCTTCCGGCGCAAACGCCTGATCAGGGCCTGTCAAATGGTGGAAATGTTCTGGCCCGGCTTGCGCAACCGCATGGCCCACCGCGCCGAAATCATTAACGATCACGAACGTGTCGACATTCAGCTTTTCACACACCATCGACCGGCGGATAATCCACGGATTGTTGGTGAGCTTAATCACGTCAGCATCCACGGGCCCAGCGATGGCGATAGCGGTTGCGGGCGGAAGCGGCGCGCCGTTCATCCGCTGAAATTCCTGCCACGCGGTTTGGAAACTGGCATGCTCTGCTGTCTTCAGCGTTACCGCCTCGCCAAGTTTGATAACCTTGCCCGCGTCCACTTCGGCAAGGGCAAAGCGCGCGTGGGTTCCGCCGATATCGACGGCGACAATCGCGGTCATAGCCCTGCCGCCGCGAGCATTGCTGACCCGCCCTTTTCCGCTTCATCGGCCGTGGCACGCATCATTGCAAACAGCTCGCGTCCAGTTCCCATGTGCGCCACGGGCGTCGGGGCTGGTGCGCGACCGGCCCATTCGCTGTCGTCGACCAACACGGACAAAGTGCCGCTATTGCCACACAGGCGCACGACATCGCCATCCTGAAGCTTCCCAATGGCCCCGCCACGTGCAGCTTCCGGACTTAAGTGGATCGCCGCTGGCACTTTGCCGGATGCGCCGGACATACGCCCGTCGGTCACGAGCGCGACGTTAAAGCCTTTATCCTGCAACACACCCAATGGCGGCGTCAGCTTGTGGAGTTCAGGCATGCCGTTGGCGGCAGGCCCCTGAAACCGGATGACGACAATGACATCGCGATCAAGCTCGCCCGCCTTAAAGGCTGCCAGAACATCATTTTGTTCATGAAATACGCGCACCGGTGCTTCGATGGTCCAGCGTGCTGGATCAACCGCGCTGGTCTTGAACGTCGCACGACCCAGGTTACCCGTCACCAAACGCATGCCTCCATCGGGGCTGAACGGCGCGGACGGCGGGCGCAGCATCGTGTCATCGGCGGTCACCGCAGGCGCGTCGCGCCACACAAGCTTGTCCTCTTCCAACATCGGCTCACGTCCATAATCCGCCAAATCCTTACCCGCGACGGTCATGATATCGCGGTGGAGAAGCCCTGCGTCTATCAGTTCGCGGATGACATAGCCTATTCCGCCTGCGGCGTGGAAATGGTTCACATCGCCGGAGCCGTTCGGATACACGCGGGCGATTAACGGCACCACTGCGGACAGCTGATCCAAATCTTCCCAATCGATGACGATACCGGCGGCGCGTGCGATTGCCGGAATGTGCAGCGCATGGTTCGTCGATCCGCCGGTTGCCAGCAAACCGACACAGGCATTGACGATGGCTTTCTCGTCGACACACAGGCCCAAGGGCCGATAATCATCACCGTCCCAGCCAATTTCGCTCAACCGATGCACAGCAGCACGCGTCAATTCGGTGCGCAGCTTGTTGCCGGGGTTGATGAACGCCGCACCTGGGATATGCAGCCCCATGACCTCCATCATCATCTGGTTGGAGTTGGCGGTGCCGTAAAAGGTACATGTGCCAGCGCCATGATAGGACGCGGCTTCCGCCTCAAGCAATTCGGCGCGGCCAACCTTTCCCTCTGCATATAGCTGACGGACACGCTGTTTTTCTTTGTTGGCGAGGCCTGACGGCATCGGTCCTGCGGGCACTAGGATTGTCGGCAAGTGGCCAAAGCGCAACGCACCGATCAGAAGGCCCGGGACGATCTTGTCACAAATGCCCAACATCGCGACGCTTTCAAACATCCCGTGGCTAAGGCCAACCGCGGTTGCCATGGCGATGACGTCGCGGCTGAACAACGACAGCTCCATCGAGTCCTGGCCTTGCGTCACACCATCGCACATCGCGGGCACAGCGCCTGCGACCTGAGCGGTCGCGCCAACTTCGCGCGCGAATATCTTCATCTGCTCGGGGTAGCGGCCATATGGCTGATGCGCCGACAGCATGTCGTTATAGGCACTGACAATGCCGATGTTCATCGCTTTGCCGCCGCGAATGGCGGGCTTATCCTCACCGCTCGCGGCAAAGCCATGCGCCAGATTGCCGCAGCTTAAAGCGGGCCGGTTTACGCCTGCATCACGTTGCTTGGCGATCAGGTCGAGATAGGCCTGACGCCCGGGCTTTGATCGTTCGATGATCCGCGCAGTGACGGCTTCAACGGTTGTGTGTATTTTACTCATGCCAGCTCACTCCATCACGTTCGGTGAGTGCAATCGCCGCATTGGGCCCCCAGCTACCGGCACCATAGCCCTTTGGCTTCAACGCTGTCGCGCCCCACAGCGCCCGTATGGCATCGATCCACTTCCACTGGGCCTCAACCTCGTCACGGCGGACAAATAGCGTCTGGTCGCCTTCTATGAGGTCGAGAAGCAGGCGTTCATACGCAATCCGCCGCCGCGATCCGGCAAAGGCCGCGGTAAGGGACAGATCAAGCGGCACTTCACGCAAAGTGACCCCGCCGCGATCCAGCCCGGGCTCTTTCGCCATCACCAATAAGCGAACATATTCCTCCGGCTGTAACCGGATAACCAGCGTGTTTGCCTCAAGCCGCCCGCCACGGTCTTTAAACACATTATGCGGGACAGGTTTGAACTGGATCACGATTTCACTGCGGCGCTCGGGCAAACGTTTCCCGGTGCGTAGGAAAAATGGCACGCCCTGCCACCGCCAATTGTCGACATAGGCTTTAATCGCCACAAAGGTTTCGGTGTCGGATGGCTTGCCGAGGTCCGCGTCATAGCCTTTGACCGCTTCGCCGTTGACCGCACCTTCATTATATTGCCCGGTCACGACGTCACCTTCGACCACCGGACGCAGCGCGCGCAGGACCTTTACCTTTTCATCGCGGATGGCCGTCGCATCCAGACTTGCCGGTGGCTCCATGGCCGTCAGCGCCAGCAATTGCAGCATATGGTTTTGCACCATGTCGCGCAGCGCGCCGGTATCGTCATAAAATCCGGCCCGCCCCTCGAGCCCCACGGTCTCGCTCACGGTAATCTGCACATGCTCAATGGCATTGGCATTCCAAAGCGGTTCAAACAGCATGTTGGCAAAACGAAGCGCCATCAGGTTCTGCACCGTTTCCTTGCCGAGATAATGGTCGATGCGGAACGTCCGCGTTTCCGGAAAAACCGCGTTCACGGCGTCATTAATATGCTGCGATGACGCCAAATCATTGCCCAATGGCTTTTCAAGACCAATGCGCACATTTTCACCAGAC
>CALDKP010000232.1 GCA_937898535.1 uncultured Sphingomonadales bacterium
TTCCGGGCTTAGCGTCGTCTTCGCAGCCGGGGCGATGGCGTGTTTTCTCCTGGCACCGGAAATGCAGAAGCCCGTCTGGGCAGCGCTGCTCTGGATCGGCGCGGCGGGCTGCATCCAGCTGAGGCCATCGATGCGGCGGCCCATGGCCGAAAGGACATTCTTCACCAGAACGTCCATTGCGGCTTTGGTTTCAGGTGGGAAATATTTCGCGGCATAGGCTTTCCCGACTTCATCGCCCACAGTGCCCTCGGTCAACGAGACGCCGCGTTTCCAACGTGGTTCACGTTTTGGGGTGCCGTGCAGCGTCGTGCCGTAGAACGCGAAAGTCGTGTCTGAAACCGAGTCAGGCAGCACATTTGAAAAGCTTGATAGGCTATTGACGATCATCTGATCTTTCAGAACCGCGAGATCCGTTTCGGCATAGATTTTAGCAATGCCCGTGAGTGCGCTTGGCTGATTCACAATAACGTCGCCAATTTTGGGGCTCAGCTTCGTCAAAATGGACGACATTTTCAGGCCAGGTGTGATGGCGTCCAACTGGGCGAGCGACATTTTGTTATATGTCTTTGTTGCGTCGCCTGAATCCTCACGCGTCCACTGCACTTCGGCAATGCGCTTTTCCATCGCGAAGATGGCATCGGCGCGCGCTTCGGCATTTATCTCGCCAGCCAATGTCAGCATTTGTGCGAGATATGCCTTATAAGCCTTTCTGATACCTTCAAATTTATCATTTTGGACAAGATACATGTCGCGGTCAGGCAGGCCTGTTCCCGCTTGATACATTTGGAAAATATAGACGTCAGGGTTCTTGTCATCTTGCCCGACATAACCGCCAAACAGGGCACGAACGCCATTGCGCGCGGCGACAGGAAGCAGCTTTTCAAACGCTGCCTTGCTCTTGACGTTGCGCACAGTGGTCAACCACGGCTTAATAGGCTTTAAGCCCAATTTCTCGACGGTCGCTTGGTCGATATAACTCGCGTAGACGTCGCCCGCCTTGCTGCCGGCGCGATCTTTCTCGGCATCGAGAACCAGTTTCACCCGATCCTTTGACAGATCGTCAAGCGCGGTGAACATGCCGTAGTTGGATTTATCCGCTGGGATCGGGGTGTTGGCGGCCCATTTGCCGTTGGCGTAACCGTAAAAATCATCAGCAGGTGATACGCTGGCATCCATGCCCGCAGTATCAAAGCCGAAGGTGCCCAGTTGCGGGCCCTCTTTAGCGGGCTTTTGCGTGGCGTCAGATTGGCTTTGCGCAAATGCTGGTGTGGCGAGCGATGCCACCGATACCGCTGCCGCCAATGCGAGTTTAAGTGCGAATTTCATTTCTATGCTCCCATAATATCGTGGGGAGAATAGAGGCTCGCAGGCTAAACGCTACAAAAGTTTATCCACCAGACGCAACTGACTTCGACCGGCGTCGCCATTTGGCGCTTATCCGCCAGCGCCAGAAGCACGCCGAGAGCACATAGCCGATGACAGCTGCTGCGATGGATATGATCGCAAGCCCGGCGATACCTTGGACCAACGCCAAAGGCGCTTCGTTCCAGACATAATCACCCCACGCAGAAAGCGGCGCCGATGTTTCGATAAGTTCATAAAAGCGGCCTGAGCCATTGTTCAACCGCAGCACCGATTCCCCGACATACACCGACCCAAGCAAAATGAATGGCGTTGTGGCCGGCATACTCAGGAACGTCATGGCCGCGCCGATGGGAATATTTGCCCGGAATGGCAGCGCAAGCAGCGCGACACCAGCGATCTGGACACCCGGTATCAAAAGGAAAATCCCGACCAACAGGCCAAGAGCTACACCCCGGGGAACGGAGCGCCGTGTAAAACGCCAGAGGGCTGGATGAAAAACCCGCTGCGCAAACGGCCGCAGAAAGCGGCTGCGTTCAAAGCTGTCGCGTGTGGGTGCTTGCCTGTGCAACCAGGTATCAAACTTACTCACCCACGATCACGCATAATGCGTCCCTGCTCACGCTTCCAATCCCGTTCTTTCTCGGTAGCACGCTTATCAGGTGCCTTTTTACCCTTTGCCAAGGCCAATTCCACTTTCGCCCTGCCGCGTCCATTGAAATAAATCGACAGAGGCACAAGCGTCATGCCCTGCCGCATCACCGCGCCATGCAGCTTGTTTATTTCACGTTCGTTCAACAGCAATTTTCTGGGCCGCTTTGGCTCGTGGTTAAACCGGTTCCCGTGGCTGAATTCAGGAATGTTGGCGTTAATCAACCAAATCTGATCATCGCGAACTTCGGCATAGCTTTCGGCGATGGAACCTTCACCAAAGCGCAGAGATTTCACCTCGGTTCCGGTCAGGACAATCCCGGCCTCATATTTATCATCGATATGAAAATCATAACGGGCGCGCCGGTTTTCGGCGACCGTTTTAACTTTGTTGAATGCTTCGGGCTTTGGACGCGTCATTAGATAAGCCCTGCATTCTCCAAGGCGGCATCAACCTGACGACGGCTCGCCTCACTTGGCGGGGTCATTGGCAAGCGCAACTCGGTTGGAAAACCGTCGATGACGCGCGACAACGCATATTTTATTGGGCCCGGCGATGCGTCAGAAAACAACGCTAAATGAAGTGGATACAGCTTATCATTCAGTTCACGTGCCAAGTTGTAGTCGCCCGACGCACATGCCGCCTGAAATTCTGCGCATAATTTCGGCGCAACATTTGCGGTAACCGAAATACACCCGCGCCCACCTGCGGCATTGAACGCAAGCGACTGTTCGTCGACGCCCGACAACAGGCAGAAATCAGGTCCACAGGCCAGTCGATGGTCCATGGAAACGCTGGCTGAGCTGTAACATCGCGCAGGGCTTGGCGGTACGTGGCCCATGCCGTTTTGTCGGCGGTGCTGTCCGCGAGCTGGGTCCAGTCGCAGTCCTTGAGCTTTTCATTGCGCTGATCGCGGACAGACTTTGCCTGCTCTGCGTCTTTTTGGGCTCGGTACTCAGCCATTTGCTCGTCGGCGGTCTTGGCAGATCGGAAGAGCACACGTCTGAACTCCA
>CALDKP010000233.1 GCA_937898535.1 uncultured Sphingomonadales bacterium
CTGACCAACCAGGCGGCGCGCGCGCACAACGCCGGTGACCTTGACCGCGCGCTGGTGCTGGCGCGACGGATGACGATGATCGCCCCCGACTTCTCGAGCGTCTGGTGGGAACGCGCGCAGCTTGAGCAACGCCTTGGCGACCATGCGGCTGCACGCGAGTCGCTGGTGGCGATGCGCGAAACCACGCGCGACGCGAACCTCCACAGTCGTATCGATGCGACGCTGGCCGGGCTGGCGAGATGAGGGCTGACGGCAGCAGCGCGCTGGTGTAGCGCTGCGCCATTGATCGCGGAGAAGATTGCATGAGCCTGAGAGTCGCGGTCCAGATGGACCCCATCGAAACCGTCAAGATTGGCGGCGACTCGTCGTTCGCGATGATGCTCAAGGCGCAGGCGCGCGGCCATCACCTCTGGCACTATCTGTCGACCGACCTCAGCTACCGCGAAGGCCGCGTGCTCGCCAAGGCGCGGCCGCTGAGCGTGCAGGCGGTGGCGGGCGACCATTACCGCTTCACCGGCGACGCGGTGACGCTCGATCTCGGCGCCGATACCGATGTCGTGCTGATGCGCCAGGACCCGCCGTTCGACATGGCCTACATCACCGCGACGCACCTGCTTGAGCTGGTGCAGGGCGAGACATTGGTGGTCAACGACCCGGCATCGGTGCGCAATGCGCCGGAAAAGGTCATGGTGCTCGACTATCGCAAGTTCATGCCACCCACGCTGATTACGCGTTCACTCGATGAAGTGCGCGCGTTTCAAAAGGAACATGGCGCGATTGTCGTAAAGCCACTCCATGGCAATGGCGGCAAGGCCATTTTCCGGATTGAAGCCGATGGCAGCAATGTCGGCGCGCTGTTTGAGGTGTTCAATTCGACATGGCCCGAACCGCATATGGTGCAGCCATTCCTTCCCGACGTTGCGAAGGGCGACAAGCGGATCGTCCTGATCGATGGCGAAGTCACAGGGGCTATCAACCGCCGTCCGGGTGAAGGCGAATTCCGGTCGAACCTTGCCGTGGGTGGTAGTGCCGAAGCAACGTTGTTGACCCCGGAGGAGCAAGAAATTTGCGCTGCGATGGGGCCGCGTTTGAAGGAACTTGGTCTGATATTCGTCGGCATCGATGTCATTGGCGGAAAATGGCTGACGGAAATCAACGTAACCTCGCCAACCGGTATCGTCGCGATTGACCGGTTCAATGGCACTGACACCGCCGCCAAAATACTGGACGCCATTGAACGCAGGCTTGCCGGCCGCGATTAATGGAAGACTGGATTATCAGGCTCGTTGAATGGGGGCATTATTGGGGCGTGGCCCTGCTGATGCTGCTGGAGACCGTTTTCCCGCCCGTCCCGTCCGAGGTGATTATGACCGTGGCGGGTGTGTCCGCGGCGCGTGGCAATATGAATCTTTGGGGCACGATCGCGGCCGGAACCGCAGGCGCGATGCTTGGCAACTGGCTGTGGTATTGGTTGGCCATCAAGTTCGGCGAAGTGCGGATGCATGTTTTTATCGACCGCTACAGCCGTTGGCTCACGCTGGACTGGGCAGAGATTGAACGCGGACATGGGCTGTTTCGCAAACATGGGCCAATCATCGTGCTCGTGGCGCGCATGTTGCCGACGCTGCGTTCTTTGATTTCGATTCCAGCTGGTTTGTTCGGGATGTCGCTGGGGCGTTTTCTGGTTTTCTCCACGATTGGAACGGCGGGATGGAGCGCGGCGCTCGCCTCCGGTGGCTATTTCTTGGGCTCACAATTTGACGATATCGAAAAGTGGCTTGGGCCTTTGTCGACGGTCATCATGGCCGGCATTTTGGGAACCTATGTATGGCGGCTTGCGCGCTGGAAGCCCAGCCCTACGCCCTTGGATGCGCGTTCTGATATTCATCCAGAAGCATAGCGGTATCGACAGCGGTATAAATCTGCGTTGATGACAGGCTGCTGTGGCCGAGCAGTTCTTGAAGACTGCGCAGATCTGCACCCCCGGCAAGCAAATGCGTGGCAAAGCTGTGGCGCAAGGCATGCGGCGTCGTGCGTTCCGATAGGCCAAGCCGCATGCGCGCGCCTTGCACCGCGCGGCGCACAAGTGCGGGCGCCAATGGTCCACCGCGCGCACCGCGAAACAACGGCTGGTCCGCAGCCATCGAATAGGGGCAAAGCGCGACATATTCCTGAATAGCCGTGCTGACTTGCTCAAGCAGCGGCACAATGCGCGTCTTGTTACGCTTGCCGGTGACGCGCAGTGTCGTGCCAAGCGGTAAGACATCGCCATTTAGCCCGGTCGCTTCGCTCACGCGCAGGCCGCTGCCGTACAGCAGGAGAAGCAAGGCCCAGTCGCGCGCGCCGACCCAACCATCGTTCGCGCTTTCTGCGACGTCATCCGCGAGTGCGAGAACATCGTCAGGGTTTACGGGGCGCGGCAGGCTGCGTTGCACGCGCGGGCCCTTCATGGCGGGCAGGGTCACGTTGTTGCCCAGTGCAAAGCGCAAAAAGTGACGGGCAGCGGACAATTCACGCGCTGTGGACCGGTTGGTAAGTCCATCGCCACGCCGGTCTGCCAAGAAGGCGCGCATATCAGCGGCGGAAATTTTTATCAGCGTTGCGCGGTCGACTGCCGAGCCCCAGTGCAATTGCAGAAAACCGGTGAGCCGATCTGCCGTGGCGTGATAGGCGCGGACGCTATGCGGCGACATCCGGCGATTGTCGGTCAGGAAGTTAAGATATTCGGCGAGCAGTGACATTATGCCGTCATGCTATCAGGCGGCAGCATCCGCCTCAACCGCTACTATTTGCGGCAGGATCGCATCAAGCAACGGCATGCCTTGCGGCGTGACAGTCACGCGGTCCCCGTTGCGGGTGATGAGGCCAAGGCGCGCGATTTTGTCGACAGCCGTGAAATCCAGCATCGTGTCTGGCGCAATACCGGTGCGCGATGACAGGCGATCAAGGCTGATACCTTCGCTCAACCGCAGTCCCATCAGCAAGCTTTCGGTTGCACGGCTTGCGGGGTCGAGATGATCTTCACTGCTGATGCCATGCGCGTTTCGGCCCACCGCAGAAAGAAAATTCTCTGGTTTTTTATGACGTTGTGTCGCACACTTTAGACGGCGTCCATGCGCGCCGGGGCCAATGCCGATATAATCATCATAGCGCCAGTAACTCAAATTATGCCGGCTTTCATGACCCACCCGCGCATGGTTGCTAATCTCATAGGCTGCCATGCCCGCTGCGCGCGTCATGTCCTGCGTCATTTCATAGAGGGTCGCCGCATCGTCATCGTCGGCGGGGGTGAAGTGTCCGGTGCGAACGAGCGTTTCGAACCGTGTGCCCGCCTCAATCGTCAATTGATACAGCGACATATGATCGGTGCCGAAGGACAATGCGCGCCGAAGCTCCGCCTCCCATTGCTTCGCTGTTTGTTCGGGCCGCGCATAAATCAGGTCAATATTGACGCGGCCGAAATGCTGCTGCGCAACCGTGAGGGCATCGAGGCTCTCCGCGACGGAGTGCGCACGCCCCAAAAAGGCCAAGGCGGCGTCATCGAGCGATTGCAGGCCAAGCGACACGCGGTTGACGCCCGCTTTGGACAAATCGGCGAAGCGCGATGCCTCAACCGAGGACGGGTTCGCCTCCAGTGTAATCTCGATATTGTCGGCAAAGCCCCAATGTTGCGCAGCGGCGTCAATCAATGCCGCGACCGTTGACGGCGGCATCAACGATGGCGTGCCGCCGCCAAAGAACACCGACTGCAGACGTCGCCCCGCCGTCTCCTGACCCACGCGGTCAATCTCGGCGAGATAGGCCGTCAGCCACCGTCCCTGATCAATCCGCTCGGCCACATGGCTGTTGAAGTCACAGTAAGGGCATTTTGATTGGCAAAACGGCCAATG
>CALDKP010000234.1 GCA_937898535.1 uncultured Sphingomonadales bacterium
TTGCCTCACTGTTGCAGTTGGTCGCGGGAGCGAGGACGCCCTGCCCCGCTTCCGCGCGTCGATATAGCTGCGAAGCGATTGTTCCCGCATAACATAGCCGAGAACGGAGCACCCGCTCTCTCCCATCGCAAACAGTGTTTCAACCAATTCGGAAACTGCGTCGTGAGCCAGTTTCAATTGCTCATCCGACATAATGCCGTTGGCATAAGCCTTGAAGGCATCTTCAAGCTTTTCCCTGCGCGTCATTGAGTCCCCCGATCCTGCGAAGTGAGCGCCGCTGCCTGACAATGGCCGCAGATGCTTGAAGGGTATTGCTGCTGGTGCGAGCATGGCGAAATCGCCGAGCAGCACCCTGGAGCCAAGCGATCCGTGGAGGGGGTCGCTGGTGCCCGGCACGCCGCGCATAGAGATTCAAAGCGCTCGTCGTCCTCGAACCAGTCCCAAAGCATGTTAAAAAATGAATCTCCCTCCGCGTCCTCCCCCGCATTGCCATGAGGCTCGCCAATGAACGAAAGCAGATTATTCGCGCATGTGCGGATTTCGTCGGCGTAGTCATCAATATTAGGTGCGCCCGACAGGCAGTTGCTTTCGATAGTCAGCACTTCGGAGCCGTTGACGGCGACCGTGACAGACCACGTTCGGTTCGCTCGCTCGCTATCGGTGCTATCGGTCATGGTTGGAATCCTTGGCTGCTTGACGGAGGGCGACGATAAGTCGCTCCAGACACGAAGCTACAAGGTCCTTTTCAACCCGTTCGGCCAAAGCCGCTCGCTCGCTATCGGTTGCTGGGGTGTAAGTGATGATCCCCATATGCCGCTCGATTGCCACTGCTATCCCGGCTTTGAACGCAGCCTTCTCCTCTGGAGAGCCGAGCCCGAACACCGCACCGACGCCCGCCTCGATGTCCGCTTCGCCGCACTGTTCCAAGAACTTGATGACGCTGTCCGCTGCATTCCCCCGCGTCTCCGCCCCCTTGGGGCTGGATGGCAGAGGGGAGGGGGTGGTTGCCCAACCGTGATGCCAGCAAAATGCAGCGTAGGCGGCAACGTCGCGCGGGTCGCCTTTGTTGGCGTGCCGGTGGAGACCTTCGACGCATTCGCGTTCCCAGTTCGGGGCATCCCAACCAGAGCGCCCCTTCGCCTCGGCCGCGCGCAGCTTTTCCAGCAGCGCCGCCGAGAATCGCGCGACCAAATCTGCAAGCGTGTCCGTCTCCGCTCCCCCTTTGGGGCTGGATGGCACAGGGGAGGAAAGGGCGAGGATAGCGTCGGCTATCTCATTCGTGTCGGCGGCTTCAAACTCAGTTTCGATCCTGCGTGTCGCTGCGCGATCAGCAGATTCATGCGAGCGCCGGCACGAATTAAGGCGCAAACGGTCGGGGAGGCTTTCGCCCTCTGGCTGGGAGCTTGAGGGTGCGGCGGTCATGCGGCGTCTCGCTTCCCGTAGTTCATGACGTATTTCTTGGCTTCGTCTTTTGTCATCATCTTGCCGGTCCAATCGTTCTGGATTTCCCCGTCAAGCTGGTCGATCAACTCGCACAGAATGATTTTCCTGGCTTCGTCCGACTTATCGGCTGCGGCCGACATGCACATGCCATCTGCAAAAAATCGCTTTACGATCTCTTGGGACTTTTCGGTGAAGTCATCCCATCCCTTTATGGTGCCCCACTTGAGAAGCAAACTTTCAGGCATCAGAACTCTCCCTTCAGCATCTTCAGACTGCGGCGCATCATCGCGCCACTACAGAACCGTCTAGCTTTTTCTTCCACCTGCTATCTCGGCTACCAGGGAAGCGGCTGGGCTTCTTGATGCCGTTGTGCTTCGCGCGAACCCGGTAGTCCTTGGACTTCTGCGCCATGTCCGCAGCGGTCTTGATCTTGTGCGGCGCGACCAATGCCGGGGCCATATTGGATTCGCGATTTTCTCCGCCGTTGATGATCGCAAGGATATGCTCCAGCTCCCATTTGTCGCCGGGCATGATCTTGCGCTTGGACAGGTAGCAAATGCCGCCGTGACGCTCGAATACGCGCAACCGAACGCGCGGCGGCGGCCGGCTGTCATCGTTTTTCCCGATCCATTCCTCAACGGCGCGGGTCATGAAACACCACGTCGTGGTTAGCGCCGAACATATGGATAAGGTCGATCAATCCCGTCATTTCCTCTTTGCTCAGATCGGAGGACGAGCGCCCCAGATTAACAAAGCCGTTGCCGTCAATGTTCGGGACCATGCGAACCTCACGCTTCAAGGCGTCAAGAAAGATCAATTTCCAATCC
>CALDKP010000235.1 GCA_937898535.1 uncultured Sphingomonadales bacterium
AGTTCAGACGTGTGCTCTTCCGATCTATTTCCGGCTGGATACCGACCAGACGCCGGGCGACGGGCATCGCGTACATTTGCCGCACCCCGAGATATTTGCTGCATTAGAAATCGGCGCACGGCTGCTGCTCGATGATGGTAAGCTTGTTCTGCGTGTCACCGAAATCGGGCCGGAATATATCAATACCACCGTGGAAGTTGGCGGCGCATTGTCGAACCGCAAGGGGCTGAACGTCCCTGACGTCGTCATTCCCATTGCCGCGCTGACCGAAAAGGACCGTTCCGACCTTGCGTTCGCGCTGGAGCAGGGCGTGGACTGGATCGCGATGTCCTTCGTCCAGCGGCCAGAGGATGTCGCCGAGGGCAAGAAACTTATAGGTAATAAGGCTGCGTTGCTGGCGAAGATTGAAAAGCCAGCGGCGATCGGACGGTTGGAAGAAATTCTGGAACTCGCCGACGGCGTGATGGTCGCGCGCGGTGACTTGGGCGTTGAGATGCTGCCCGAACAAGTGCCGCCTTTGCAGAAGAAGATTGTTTCGACCGCGCGGCGCATGGGCAAGCCCGTCGTTGTTGCGACGCAAATGTTGGAATCGATGATCGTATCGCCGTCGCCCACCCGCGCCGAGGTGTCGGACGTTGCGACGGCCATTTATGATGGTGCCGACGCGGTCATGCTGTCTGCCGAAACGGCGGCGGGCGCCTGGCCGATTGAAGCGGTTTCGATCATGGACCGCATTGCGCAACAGGTCGAAAGCGACCCCGATTTCTACAAGCGTATCCACTTTACCGAGACCCCGGCCGATTCCACCACGGCAGATGCGCTGGCCGAAGCAAGCGGACGGATTGTCGACACCATAGAAACCAGCGCTATTGTCTGCTTCACATCATCGGGCTCGACCGCGCGGCGGATCTCGCGCGAACGGCCATCCGTGCCGCTTTTGGTGCTCACCGCAAGCCAATCGACCGCGCGCCGCCTTGGGCTTCTTTGGGGCGCTTTTGCCGTGCGGACCAAGGATATTGGATCGTTCGAAGAAATGGTCGCCAAGGGCAAACGCATGGCGCTGCGCTATCATTTGGGGCAGGCTGGTGGACGCATTATCATTATGGCCGGTGTCCCATTTGGCACACCGGGCTCAACAAACGTGCTGCACATCGTCCGACTGACTGGCGACGAGTTGAAGGGCCATTAAAGGCAAGCGACGGACGTTAGTTTGCGGGTAAATCCGTCGCTTGGGTCTTAGCTTCCTTTTCGTCGATCAACTTCAATAACGCCAGCGCCCGTTTCTGTTCGACCGATTCATGCGGCGAATACGCCAGCGGCCGTAACGTGCGGCGCGCTTCCGCAAAGCGATTACGTGCCATCAATTCGCTGCCCAGCGTCAGACGCGGGGCGTCAATTTGCGGTATGGTATCGACGACTTGGGCGAGGCCAGCAACAGCTACCTCGGGTGCACGCTTGCCTTCGGCACCAAAGCTTTGGTGATAAAAATAGAGCGGCTCATGCGCTGGCGGGTTTGCGGCATTGGCCTTCAGTAGCCAAATCCGCGCGTCCTTGAATGCAGCTTTTTTATCAGCATCGGCTGCTGTGTCCGCCAATCCCAGCAGGGCCTGCCCTTTGCGTAACATAGCCTCCCAATTGTCGGGTTGCAGCGACAGCGCTTTGTCGCTGCTTATCTGACAGGCGGCAAAATCTTTGGCCATGCATTCGGCATGCGCTTGCACCGTCCATGCGATGCTATCGGTCGCATAAGCTGCCGTCCTCACGCGCAATTTCTGCATCCACTTGTCACGGTTTGTCGTTTTCTCGCGGTAATAAGTGTCAAAATCCTTCTTCACCGGACTTTCGGTTTCAGCGCGTACTTTGACCCAGGCTTCATACTCATCCTTGGTGGAAATCCGCGCGAGCCGCTCCATGGTGATACGGTCGTCGATAAAGTCAGCCTCCGCCATGCTAATCGGGCGGATGACGGGCGCTTTGATAACTTCGGGCGGCAAGGGCGGCGTTTTATAGGGATAGCTGCCGCTATCGACGTAAATACCGACTTCGCGGGTGAGGTCATTGACATCGCCGAAAATCTTGGCGGCTTCGGCATAGTTTTGGCCTGCGTTGATTGCGTTCAGATATGCTTTCAGCTGGCCTTTGCGCTTTTCCGAAAATGTCAGATAATGCGTTACCGCCCACGCATCGCCATAGTCCCAATTTTCGGCATCGCGCTTTTCGTCGAGATAACGTCCGTCAACCATCTTAGCGGCTGGGTAACGCCGGGTGTATCGTAACTCGCCCTCGCGATGCCGTGCTGGCTTGCCATAGGTTATAGCGCCTTCGCGTTCAAACGAAGCGGTCGAAATGAGCTCGGCAAAGCCTTCCACATACCATGCCGGGTATGCTGCCGCTTGATATTGCAGCATGAAGTGATGGGCATATTCGTGAAAGAGTACAAGTTCCCCCGAAAATGTACCGCTGTTCCCCGCGTCGCGGGGGATGACGGAAATGGGTCCGGCAAGTTGCGGGTCATAATATCCTGCCGCATCCGCGCTTGGGTCGCCAAGGAGCCGCTGAACATCAGCGACGCTCGCCACCGAATATACTTTGACCTTCACGATATTGGCGTCGTCTGGCTCGCGCATATTGGTCGCGATTTTTAAAAGATAATGGATTGCCTCTAACCGACCCGACAGCCGCGCGAGCGATTTTTCATCGCCGTCGCTGTAAATCTTGAAATGGTCGCTTTCGGCTTCTTTCCATTTGCTTTGGGCCTGCCCGGTGACCGTGATGCCTTGGTCCTGCGCGCGCGACGGTGAAGCCGTCAAAGTCATCGCGCTTAATATGGCAACGCCCCCAAGCAGCATTCGTCGCATCATCACTCCCCAACAGATTATGTTGGAGATGTATCGCTGCTAATTTTTGCGCGTCAAGCGCTATGCGTTCTGCTGTGGGAGTAAAAGACTGCTGTCGCCATAGCTGTAAAACCGGTACTCTTCAGCTATGGCATGGGCATAAGCGGCTTGCATTGTCTCACGGCCCATCAACGCGCTGACCAGCATGAACAGGGTCGATTTCGGCAAATGGAAGTTGGTCATAAGGCCGTTTATGGCCTTAAACCGATAGCCCGGCGTGATGAAGATATCGGTGTCGCCTTCAAACGGATGCACCAAACCATTTTGATCGGCGGCACTTTCGACAAGGCGCAGCGAGGTGGTGCCGACCGCGATTAAGCGACCGCCGTTTTCGCGAATACTGTTGAGCCTGTATGCTGTTTCGGCATCGATGCGGCCCCACTCGCTATGCATGCGGTGGCTTGCGGTGTCGTCGACCTTTACCGGCAGGAACGTGCCCGCACCCACGTGCAGGGTAAGCGTCGCGGTTTCTATGCCAGCATCGTGGACCGCCTGCATCAGCTCGGGTGTGAAATGTAGCGACGCGGTGGGCGCGGCAACGGCGCCGTCCTTTTGCGCGAACATCGTCTGATAATCTTCGGCGTCGCGCGCATCGGTCGGCCGCTTGCCGGCAATATAGGGCGGCAGCGGCATCGTGCCTGCGCGGTGCAGCAAGACTTCGACGGGTTCGTCGCCTTCAAAAAATAGCGTGAAGCTGCCGTCGTCATGGCGTTCTTCGGCCTTGGCCAAGACGCCTTGGCCAAAATCAATGCGGTCATCAATATGCAGGCGCTTCGCGTTGCGGATGAAGGCCTGCCAGCGGCGCAGATCGATCCGCTTATGCAACGTCGCACCAATCGTCGCGTCGCCCCTGCGGCCAGTAAGCTGCGCAGGTATGACGCGCGTGTCGTTGAAGATCAGGCAATCGCCCTTGCGCAGCTTTTGTGGAAGTTCGCTTACGGATGCGTCGACCATGTTGCTTTCGCCACCGACGCATAGCATCCGCGCGGAATCCCGCGGGCTAACAGGCCGCAGCGCGATCCGCTCGGGCGGAAGCTCGAAATCGAACAGGTCTACGCGCATGATGTTGCCGAAGCGGTTAGCTACCGCTTAGTTGGTCTACGGTAATGGGTTTTTCAGCAGCGGGCTGCGCCGGAAATGCGGGCGGTGGGACGTTGTCTGCCGCAATTGATGCCTGCAGCACTTTGCTAGGGCTCGCGGGTGGTTCGCCACGTTCAATGGCGTCGACAAACTGCATGCCCGATGTCACGCGGCCAAAGACCGTGTATTTGTTGTCGAGGCTGAAGCGCGGTTGAAAGCAGATGAAGAACTGGCTGTTTGCCGTGTCTGGTTCATTCGTGCGTGCCATCGACACTGTCCCGCGCAAATGCGGCGTTTTGTTAAATTCGGCCTTTAGATCGGGAAGCTCCGACCCACCTTGGCCAGTGCCCGTGGGATCCCCGGTTTGCGCCATGAAGCCCTCAATCACGCGGTGAAAGACAACGCCATTGTAAAAGCCCTGACGCGTCAACGTCTTGATCCGCTCAACATGCGATGGCGCAATTGCAGGTAGCATCTGAATAGTGACGCGGCCGCCTGTCGACAAATCGAGCACCAGCATATTTTCAAGGTCAGGCACAACTGGCGCAGGCGCAGTTGCTGGCGTTTGCGCGAGTGCGGGCGAACCCGCAAGGAACAGCCCGCCTAAAATGAGCGCAGTCAGCTTCGACAAAAATATGCGTGATAACATCAAAAAAGGGCCGCCTTTATAACTGAAGAGCCGTTCTCATAACGAAGGACACTGTCGCTGTCATGAACGTTTTTTGGCATGCGTCGGGTTGGCCATGCAGAGGCCAATTCTGTGGATAAGTCACTGTGGCATAAAGGTGACAGCCCCGAAATATTATTGTCATATCGGCCCAATTTGTTGCGCAAACCTAGGAAATCCGCCAAAGCGCCGATAACCCGGAGGGACTTCAATCAACTTTGCGCATGCATTGCATGTGCGATTTGAGTGAAAAAGCTGGGGAGTTTAACAGCCACCAGGACGCGGTAAGCCGTTGGAATGGGGCGCTATTATAGGGGCTATATCGTGAAAAACACACGTATCAGCAATTTGAAATATGCAGCGGCACCGCTCGCACTGGGTCTGGCGTTGATCTCAACGCCGTCATTCGCTCAGGATGCGGCAGCCGAAGAAGAAACCGGCAGCGAAATCGTTGTTACCGGTTCGTTGATCAGCAACCCGAACCTGGAAGCTTCGACTCCAGTTAACGTGGTTAGCGAAAAAGAAATCGAGCTTCAGCAGGCCAACGTTGCAGAAGAACTTCTGCGCGAACTGCCAGGCGCGGTTCCTTCGATCGGTTCGGCTGTTAACAACGGTAACGGCGGCGCATCGTTCGTTAACCTGCGTAGCCTCGGTTCGAACCGTAACCTCGTCCTCATCGATGGCGTGCGTTTGGTTCCTGCTGAACTCGCTGGTCGTTTCGACCTTAACAACATTCCACTCGCACTCGTTCAGCGCGTTGACGTTCTGACCGGTGGTGCATCGACCACCTACGGTGCCGATGCTGTTGCTGGTGTTGTCAACTTCATCACGCGTCAGGATTTTGCAGGTCTCGACCTCAACGTGTCGAACCAGATCACTGAGCAGGGCGACGGCAACGTATTCCGTGCAGACCTGACCTTGGGTGCAAACTTCGACGATGGTCGTGGTAACGCCGTATTGAGCCTTGGCTATCAGCAGTCGGACCCAGTATATCAGGGCGACCGTGATTTCAGCCGCTTCGGTATTGCTTCGTCAAACGGCAGCGGCGGCGGTTCGGGTACTTCGGTTCCTTCGCGCTTTTCGCTTCCAGGCGTTGGTACACGCCAGGTAGACAGCACCGGTACGGCTTTCTTGCCAACCTCAGCGTTCCAGAACTTCAACTTCAACCCATATAACGTATATCAAACACCATTTGAGCGTTTCAACATGTATGGCGCAGCCCGTTACGAAGTTTCGGATGCGGTAGAAGTTTACACACGCGGTCTGTATTCGAAGAACACAGTCGACACCATCATCGCACCTTCGGGTTCGTTCGGTGTTACCGTCGCTATTCCTTTGAACAACCCATATTTGACCACTGCACTGCGTAACAGCTTCTGCTCGGCAAATGGTATTTCGACGGTTGCGTGTACGGCTGCGGCCAACCCTGCTTTGACCCCAGGTCAGGCCGGTTACCTCACCGTGAACTCCAACTTGGCGCGTCGTGCGGTTGAAGTTGGTCCACGTATCAGCAACTACACAACTGACATCTTCGATTATCGCGCTGGGGCCAAGGGTTCGCTGACCGACACGATCGATTGGGACGTCTTTGGTTCATATGGTCAAAGTACCAACATCCAGACGATCAAGAACTACACGCTCAACAGCCGCGTACGTGAATCGTTCCTCGCGAACAACGTAAACAGCTGCTTTGCTGGTACCAACGCGGCTTGCGTTCCAATCAACTGGTTTGGTCCAGCTGGTTCGATCACACCAGCGGCAATTGATTTCCTCTCAGAAAACAGCACTGTCGCAACCAAGGTTTCGATGGCTCAAGTTCGCGGCGTCATCAACGGCGACTTCGGCTTGAAGGCTCCTTGGTCGGAAGAAGCCGTTGGCTTCGCAATCGGCGGCGAATATCGTAAGTACACAGCGTCGCAGGAATCTGACACGCTTGCACAGGGCGGTGATTTGGGTGGTGCCGGTGGCGCTGCTCCGAACATCAGCGGTGGCTTCAACGTGTATGAAGCATTTGGCGAACTTATTGTACCAGTCGTACAAGACAAGCCATTCTTCTACGACCTGACACTCGAAGGCGGCGCACGCTATTCGAAGTACAGCGTTGACGCACCAACGGCGCCAAGCTTCGACACGTTCACTTGGAAGGCTGGCGGTAGCTGGTCACCAATCGAACAACTGAAGATCCGTGGTAACTACGCCCGTGCGGTACGTGCGCCAAACATCTCCGAACTGTTCAGCCCAGTTAACACTGGCTTGACCAACCTTGCCGATGATCCATGCGCTCGTTTCGACGATAATGGTACAGCTGTCCGTGGAGCTCCAACCGGCGAAATGCGCGCAATCTGCTTGGCGCAGGGTGCGAGCGCTGGAAACGTTGACTTCATTGCCCAGCCAACAGCTGGACAAGCGAACTCGACAGGCGGTGGTAACCTCAACATTAAGCCAGAAAAGTCCACCAGCTGGACCGTTGGCGCTGTCATTCAGCCCTTCACTGGCCTGTCGTTGTCGGTTGATTACTTCAACATCGAAGTAACCGGTGCCATCTCGACACCAACACCTGACGATGCGATCTCAGCATGCTTCGGCCCCAGCAACGGTGCAGCCGTTCCTGTATATTCGCCAGCAGCTGGTGCCTCGACGACTGATGCATGCCGCATCATTCGTCGTGACCCGGTTGATGGTGACCTTGCAGGTGATCCAAGCTCGACACCAGGTCTCTTCTTGAGCCTGTCGAACCTCGGAACGCTGAAGACCAGCGGCGTTGATTTCAGCGCTGGCTACAACCGTGACCTCGGCTTTGCCGGTCTTGACTTCAACTTCGTGTTGACCTGGACTGACGAATCGAAGTTCCGTGCGGCACCAGGCGCAGATTTCCGTGAGTGCATCGGCTATTACAGCGGAAACTGCATGCCGCCTCAGCCAGAATGGCAGTTTAACGCACGTACAACGTTGAACTTTGACGGTATCGATGTTTCGCTTCTGTGGCGCCACATGGACAAGATGAGCTACGAGCCAGGTCAGGGTACCTTGTTCTCTGGCGCATTGCCTTCAACGGCTGGTCCAATTGCTGGACGTCAGGTTAACTTCAACAAGATCGACGCACGTGACTATTTCGACCTGACCACCCGTTTCCCGGTCAACGAAAACTTCACAGTGACGCTTGGCGTACAAAACCTGCTCGACAGCGAACCACCATTGGTTGGCGGCGAAGCAGGAAGCACGACCTTCAACAGCGGCAACACCTTCCCATCGTCGTATGACGCACTGGGTCGCCGCTATGTCGCAAGTGCACGTATCCGCTTCTAAGCGTTACGTAAGCAAAAGCTAAAAGGGGGGCGGGTCTTTGACCCGCCCTTTTTTTTATGGGTTAAACTAAAGGTGAATTTAGGGACAAATTTTGCCCGGCAGATTGCGCCACGGCTTTGGCCCAGATGACAACCTTGCTGATCTCTTCCTGATAGAGCTGCGTGCTGTCGTCATGTTCTTTGCGCCGTGCTTCGGCGTCAAAGCTATCACCCGTCTTCGCATTGCGTGAAAATCTGCTCGCCACGGTGGACGACAGCAGGGCATCGCTGGGATGCAGACCAAAGTGCGCGCACAGCAACTTCATGGCCTTTGTGGGGTCAGCGAGCAATGTCTCGCTTTGAAGACTTTGCACTCTATCGCGACCAAGACGCTCTTCCATAGCCGCAAACAGCCGGTGCTGCGCAAGCCAACCAATCGCAGCGATCTGCAAATCGGTTTGTTGCAAAATATCGTCGGGCGAAAAACCATAATCGGTCAAGCCGTCCTTAGTGAGCTTCACAAAAAGCTCTCGAACCCAAAGCCTGCCCCACATGCCTTTCTTTGCGATAGATGCGAGGTAATTTTCAAGCGGGGTATAGAGCAACAGCGCTTTTGACCCCGGCGAGAGCGAGAGCATCGTCGGGGCGAGGGCGTTAATGACATTGGACGGCTTGATGACCATTTGCTCGCCTTGGGCAAGCGGCCGAGCCAACAAAGACGTTGCTGTCTTCAGCGCATCGACAACCGCTGCAGGCTGCCCCCCCCTGCGCCGCCATCCGGAGATATCGTTCAGCATGGCCGGTTCTTTCAATCCGAAAGAGACTCCTGGCATATCAAAGGCGTTGGCAAGCAACGTTGAACAACAATAAGCCGAATGAAAGATGAAATGCGGTGCAGGCGCCGTGACCGCGGAAGCATCACTTCGGCGAATGACATGCGGACTTTGCGCTCCGGGCAGAAACTCGTCGGTCAGGAAGGTCGCTTTGGCCAGAACCAAACGATCGGCCTGTATGAACTGAACGGCGTCTCCCGCCGCGTCAAACCGATGGGGGTACCAATTTGGATCGCGCAGCACGTCGGCAGCGTTATGTATATCAGCCACGTTGTCCCTCCTTCAGCGCCAATAGTGTTCCGGCAAAACCACTTTTGCCCGCGCAACACTTATGGTAACACAGTTTCTGATCTGCAGTTTTGGCTGCTCTAATAGATACTAGGAAGAAGCTATGGCCCAGATTGTCAAATCCTTTTGGACCGCTGCATTGTGCGCGGCATTCGTAACAAGCGGAGCGGTCGTCCCCGTATATGCCAAAGCGAATGAGCCTGACCTTGAAGGCAAAGTCATGCCTGACGGCGAAAAAATCCTCTGCCGTCGTGTGGCAGAAACCGGCTCGCTCGTTCGTAAATCGAAGAAATGCTACACCCGCGCACAGTGGGACCGCATTGCCGAGGCCGCAAAAACCAACGCCACAAAAATGCAAAGCGACCATGCTGCAGGTATTGTCGGCAACTGATCCAGGCAATTTTGGTTCAGTTGGTTCAGACAGCGTTTCAGGCATAATATGTCGGGACAAGATATCAACGCCCTCGTGCATGCCGGGCGGACAGCCCAGCAGCGCGGCGACCTTTCCGCTGCGTCGCAATATTATTTGCAGGCCTTGGCGCTACAGCCAGACAGCCCGCAATTGTACAACGCATTGGGCATGGTTGCGCTTGCGGCGGAGAGCCATGACAAGGCCGCCGAATATTTTCTGGAGGCTATTCAGGCCGACCCGTCGGCTTCGGTTCTGCGCATAAACTTGGCAACGGCCTATCGCGGACTTGGCGATGACCCGCGGGAACGCGATGCTTTAATGGCGGTGCTTGAACTTGATCAGGCAAATTTAACGGCAAATCTGCGCCTCGCGGAATTGCATGAAAGACTTGGCGAAAAAGGCGATGCTATGCGCCGCTGGACAGCTGTTATGGGCATCGCACAATCGGTTCCCGACCCAACGCCAGAGGTGGCTGAGCTGATCGCAAACGCGCAATCGCACCTGATGCGCCATAGCGCTGCGTTGGGTGACATATTGTCCAACGGGTTGAGCGATGTGCGCGAGCGTGTGGTTGCGGGCGACGCCCGCCGGTTTGACGTCTGTATGGATGCGGCATTGGGTAAAAGGCGGATTTACGCCAATGATTGCGCTGGCCTTCACTTTCCGTTTTTACCGCCTGACGAATTTTTCCAGCGCGATCACTTCCCGTGGCTGAAGGACATCGAAGCAAAGACAGATGCCATCGCCGCCGAATTCCGTGCCTTATGGCAAAAGCCCGACGATTTTGTGCCTTATGTTGCAATGGAAGATGGCACGCCCGAAAACAAATGGTCGAAGCTTGATCACTCGCTCGATTGGAGCACTTTTTTCCTGTGGCGGCATGGCGTGCGGGACGATGCGGCGTGCGCCCGTTGCCCCGAAACGGCAAAGGCGGTCGAAAGTCTCCCCATTTGCCATATCCCCGGTCGGTCGCCGACGGTATTCTTCTCTGTGCTTCGGCCAAAGACGCGGTTGCCCGCGCATACGGGTGTGACCAACGTACGCTCTATCGTTCACGTACCGCTGATCATTCCCGATGGTTGCGGTTTCCGCGTGGGTGGTGAGACCCGGCCATGGCAAGTTGGCACGGCGTTCGCGTTTGATGACACGATTGAACATGAGGCGTGGAATGACAGCGATGAACCCCGCGCGGTGCTCATTTTCGACGTTTGGAACCCGCATTTGACGGCGCAGGAGCATGTCCTGCTCCAGCGCTTTTTTGAGGTGTCCAACGCCAGCAGCTACGGTCAATCCAACAACGTCGACTGATCAGGATGCGGTCAACTTCAACGCACCATCCCCTTCCTCGACCTTAACCGTCGAACCATCGGGCACTTCGCCGCGCAGCAGCAGATCCGCCAGCGGATCCTGCAAATATCGCTGAATAGCGCGCTTGAGCGGACGTGCGCCATATACGGGGTCGTAACCCACGCGGCCAAGCCACGCCTTTGCCTCTTCGGATAAAGCGAGAGTGATCTTGCGGTCCTTCAGCAGCTTTTGCACGCGCTGCACCTGAATCTCGACAATCGGTGCCATGTGATTGGCACCAAGGCGGTGGAACAGGATGACCTCGTCGAGGCGGTTCAGGAATTCGGGCCGGAAATGGCCCCGCACGATTTCCATCACTTGCGGTTCGACCTCTTTCACATCCTGACCATCCTCAAGCGCGGCGAGATGCTGGCTGCCCAGATTGGAGGTGAGGATGATGAGCGTGTTCTCGCGCAGCTTCAATTCATCGAGCGTGCGCATCACTTCGCCGACCATCCAGTCGAACTCCTGGATGAAGTCGCCATACGGCCCGGCCTCGCTGCTGCCTTTGAACTTCGCGCCCGGCGTGAACGGATGATGAATGTGCGGTGTGGCGAAATAAACGAAGAACGGCCCGCCCGCATGGCCGCGCATCCAATTCACCGCTTTCTCCGTGAGCGTGGTGCCGTGTTCTTCCTCGTTGTAGAGCGCGTGCGCGGCCTTTGCGCCGGACATGGCCGGCGCGAGCATCTTTTCGGGAAACGAGCGTGTCTGCGCCTTGCCGCCATACTTCAGCGGATCGGCCGGATCTTTGAAACGCTTTTCCAGACGCTTCTTGATCTGCCCGGAATGAATATGCGGACGCAGCAACGCCTTGTCGGAGGCACTGCCGGTCATGATGATCTTGATCACGCCCTGCTCGGGGTCGTCGCTATGCCAGTCGGGGCGCAGCGCGACCAAGGCATCGTAGAGATGCACACAGATCTCGCGGCTCATGGTCACGATCATGCCCTTGCCGGATGCTGCCTGATTGCGTTCCTCGAAGTGCGCCACCAGATCAGTGGCGATAGCCTGCAAGCGAGGCTCAGCCCCGACGACCTTCTCCAGCGCCGCCCAGCGCGACTTGGCGCGAGCACGCACATCCTCTTCGTCATCCTCGGCCAGCTCATCCACGTCGCTGTCGATGGTCGGCAGCTGATCCGCTTTCAATGACAGCTTGGCCAGTCGCGACTCGTAGTAGATGGCAACGGTTGCACCATCTTCCTTGGCCTGCTGCATGTCATAAATGTGGATGTAGTCGCCGAACACGGCACGAGTATCACGATCCTGGCTGGATACGGGCGTGCCGGTGAAGGCCACAAAGGTCGCATTCGGCAGCGCGTCGCGCAGATGCTGGGCATAGCCGACCTGATAGCGAGCGTGCGCCTCAGCGGCCTGATCCAGCAGCATTTCCTGCTTAGGCGCTTTCAGCTCGGCCTGAAAGCCATACTGTGTGCGATGCGCTTCATCGGCGATCACGACGATGTTGTGACGCGTCGAAAGCACCGGAAATTTGTCTTCATCCGCACCTGGTGCAAACTTCTGGATGGTCGCAAACAGAATGCCACCGCTAGGCCGATTGCCCAGCTTCTCTCGCAAGTCGCCGCGCGTTGCAATCTGCACCGGCTGTTCGCGCAGCAAATGTTGCGACAGCGAGAACACGCCAAAGAGCTGGCCATCCAGATCGTTACGGTCGGTGATGACCACCAGCGTCGGGTTCTCCAGCGCCACCGACTGCATCACCCGCGCCGCAAAGCAGGTCATGGTGATGCTCTTGCCCGAGCCCTGCGTGTGCCAGACCACACCGCCCTTGCGGTTGCCATCCGGGCGCGGGCAGTGACCACCTGCTGAATCGCCGAGCGCACGGCATGGAATTGGTGATAGCCGGCGATCTTCTTCACCAAGCGGCCGTCGTCCTCGAACAGCATGAAATAACGCAGCTAATCGAGCAGCAGCTCGGGCGCGAGCACACCACGCACCAGCGTTTCCAGTTCATTAAATTGACCCAGCGGGTCCACGGTCACACCGTCGATGGTGCGCCAGTTCATGAAGCGTTCGGCATCCGCCGAGAGCGAGCCCATGCGCGCTTCGCTGCCATCGGAAATGATCAGAATTTCGTTGTACTGGAACATATCCGGGACCTGTTCCTTGTAGGTCTGGATCTCGTCGAAAGCGTTCCAAATGTCGACGTGGGCATCCGCCGGATTTTTCAGCTTCAGCAGCACCAGCGGCATGCCGTTCACAAACAAGATTATGTCGGGCCGGCGGGTGTGCTTTGCACCCTGCAAGGTGAACTGGTTCACGGCCAGCCAGTCGTTGCTCGCCGGATTGGTCCAGTCGATCAGCTGCACGAAGTCGCCGATGGTCTCGCCATCGCGCTGGTACTGCACCGGCACACCCGTGCAGAGCAGTTTGTGGAATTGGCGGTTGGCACCCAGCAGTGCTGGCGTGCCGATATCACGAATCTGTGCCAGCGCATCGTCACGAGCGGCTAGTGGGATTTGCGGGTTCAGGCACTCAATCGCTGAGGCCAGACGGCCAACTAGCAATACATCTCGATAGCTGCTGCGCTCGGACTGTGACCCATCGTGCGCGATGTCAGGACCGAAAACATGGTCATAGCCTAAGTCATGCAGCCAACCAAGCGTTTCTTGTTCTAATTGGTCTTCGGTCATTCCGTGATTTCCCAATATCCGCCCTTGGTCGGGCTGACTTACTGCAAACCTGCATTTATACCGCACTTTCTTCCGAACTTTCTTCCGAACTAATAGAGTGCGCTGCCTATCTTAGATCTCAAGCTATTTAGCGGTTACGATACTAAGCATCTGTTTTATATAATTTTAGTATCGCATAAAGCTACAGGATTCGACTTGTGCTTAAGCACTTAGCTCCCGCCCATAGCTACTAATAGCTCAAGCTTAAGTGCCTCCGAAAAGTCGTCTTCCTCAATTAGAGAAACGATGACTCGCTGAAGCAACTCCTTGTCGATGGCACCTTCAGCCACGGCCACCACGATGTTCGCGGCGTTTGAGGAGCAGT
>CALDKP010000236.1 GCA_937898535.1 uncultured Sphingomonadales bacterium
CGACATCATACACGCAGCCCGATAGGCCTGCGCCTGCCGCAATGAGCAGCGCAGCCTTCAAAAATGACTGTCCCTTAATTGCCATGATCCATGTCCTCTGCGAAATTGTTTTGGCCAATACACCTACATCTGACCCGTGTTGCGATGCTTATTAATTGGCAGTTGAATTGCACATGAATACAGTTGTTTGGTGCCGTTCATATTCGGCCCACCCATGTCCCACTTGCACCATACTGACATCCATGGCAGTAATCATTAACCGCGCAATTAAACAGGAATGAAGCCCATGGCCCTTGCCCATAGCGAAGCTGCGAACCCGCATTGGGTGCCGCGCAAAAAGATTGACGAGCTTGCGCATATTCCTGGCGAAAATGGCCTGCCTATTGTCGGCACGACATTCCGCGTGCTGCGCGACCCGCCGGCTTATGGTGCGCGCATGGTCAAAACCTATGGCAAGGTTTTCCGCACAAACGCCTTTGGCAATCCGACGATTTCCTTGGTTGGCGCCGAGGCGAATGAGTTGATGCTGTTCGACCGGGAGAAGCTTTTCTCGTCTGAGCAAGGCTGGGGCCCGGTGCTGAACTTGCTCTTCCCGCGCGGATTGATGCTGATGGATTTTGACCATCACCGCATGGACCGTCGCGCGCTAGGTATCGCGTTTAAGCCAGGCCCGATGCGTGCCTATACCCAAGACATGAACCGCATCTTTGCCGAACAGTTGAAAGATTGGCGCGGTGACATGCTTTTCTATCCGGCGATCAAACAACTGACGCTGGATGTCGCGGCGAGCAGCTTTTTGGGGATCCCCTTGGGGCCAGAGGCCGACAAGATTAACAAGGCTTTCGTCGACATGGTGCAGGCCTCGGTTGCGCCGATCCGTGCGCCCATTCCCTTTACCGCGATGGGCAAGGGCGTTGCCGGCCGTAAATATCTTATCGACTATTTCGGTCCACAAATTGCCGAGCGCCGCCGCAATGAAAACCGGCAGGATATGTTCAGCCAGTTCTGCCGGTCGAAGCGCGAAGACGGCGAATATATGTCGGACGGCGAGCTGATCGACCACATGAACTTCCTGATGATGGCGGCACATGACACCATCACGTCGTCGGTCACGTCGATGATCTGGTATCTCGCCAAACATCCCGAGTGGCAGCAAAAACTGCGCGAAGAGTGTCTCGCCATCGCGCCCGCCGGTGCGGACATCGCCTTTGCCGACCTCGATAAGTTCGAACTCACGGAATATGCGTTTAAAGAAGCGCTGCGGATGATTTCGCCGGTGCCGTCCATTCCGCGCCGCGCGCTCAAAGACTTCGAATTTATGGGCTATCACATTCCGAAGGGCACATCGGTCAGCATCAGCCCGTCTTATGTGCACATGATGCCCGAATATTGGGAGAACCCCGAAACCTTCGACCCCATGCGCTTTACGCCCGATAAGGTGAAGGCGCGGCACAAATATGCGTGGGTGCCCTTTGGCGGCGGCGCGCATATGTGCCTTGGCCTGCATTTCGCCTATATGCAGATGAAGCTGTTCACGCATCACCTGCTGACCTCGGTTCGCGTGGAGATTGCAGACGGCTATGCGCCCGATTGGCAGGCTTGGCCAATCCCCAAGCCAAAGGATGGATTGAAGGTCCGCTTCGTTCCGCTGTAGTCTGCGACACGCAACGCACCATTAAATTCGCGCATTGCAAGCTCTGCCTGATATCGTAAAGGTCGCCGGGCTAGCATGGCCTATTCAGAACAGACAGATTGGACCACTGAACCGCGGTGGGATTTGGTCCGACGACGGGGCCTTGGTGTGGTCATCGCGCTGTTGCTCGAAGCCATCATCATTCTCGCGATACTCAGCCTCAGCATGCGGTCTGGCGGGCCAGCGGCAGGGACACGCGGTCTAAATACATTTTCATTGGAGGCGGAAGCGGACGCGGCATCATCGGCAGAAAAGAACGAAACCAAGACGCCGGTGACCAAAGAGCAGCAACAAACCATCACGCCGCCGCTCCCGATACCATTATTGCCGCCGGTAAATCCCGTGAAGGCCCCGCCGCCTAGCCCGGACTTTATCAAAGTGAGCAAGTCTGAATTTGACGCCATGGACCTGTCCAAATTTCCGGCCAGCGGCGGCAGCGGATCGGGTGAGGGCAAAGGAAACGGACAGGGTGCCAAGGGCATGATGGGCCCGGGGCTCGGGCCCGGCGGTGCGCAGCTGTACCCCGTGGCGTGGCTACGCGAACCCTATGACAGCGAACTCGCGCCTTATCTCGCTGCTGTTAAGCGCATCCCCCCCGGCGCATCGGCAGATATCGCCTGCCGCATGGCGGACCATAACCGCGTCGAAAACTGCCAGATTATCGCTGAAACACCGCGCGGCACCGGCCTCGCCAAAGCCATCCGCCTCGCCGCTTGGCAGTTCCTCGTCAAACCCCCGCGCATCGACAACAAACCGCAACTGGGCGTCTGGGTGCGGATCCATTTCGATTTCGGGGTGAGGGCAATTGACGAAGGGACAGCGCCGTCAGACTAGGCGCTGTCCTATCGTTTCCTTACTTGCGCGACGCGATCCAAGCATCGACTTGTTCTTCAAGCACATCCAACGGAACGGGGCCCGATTTGAGCACCGTGTCGTGGAAGCCGCGCACGTCGAATTTCTTACCAAGCGCCTTTTGTGCCTTGCCCCGCAGTTCGCTGATTTTCAGGCGGCCAACCATATACGCCGTCGCCTGACCGGGATAGATGATGTAGCGTTCGATGGCCTTCACGATGCCGCCGGGGGCGTCTGCAGAGTTATCCTCGACATATTTGATCGCCTGCTCGCGCGTCCAGCGTTTGTGGTGCAATCCGCTGTCGACGACCAGCCGGATGGCGCGGTGGAGCTCAAGTTGTAGCCGGCCAAAATCACGCGCAGGATCCGTATAGAGGCCCATGTCCTTGGCCAGCTTTTCCGAATAGAGGCCCCAGCCTTCGGAATAAGCCGTCACCCCGCCAAATTGGCGGAAGGCAGGCACGTCTTTTAATTCCGTCTGGATCGCCAGCTGCAAATGGTGGCCTGGGATGCCTTCATGGTAGAACAATGCTTCTACCTCGGTCAGCGGCATGTCGGCCATCTTATAGAGGTTGGCGTAATAGGTGCCGGGGCGCGAACCATCGGGCGCGGGGCGCTGGTAAAACGCCTTACCCGCAGACTTTTCGCGGAATGCTTCCACGGGCTTCACAACCAACGGGGCCTTGGGCAGTGTTCCGAACCATTTGGGGAGCAATGGTGTCACCGCGTCCTGCGCCTTTTGGGTTTCGGATAAATAGAGCGCGCGGCCCTCGTCGGTTTCGGGCGCGTAGAATTTGGGCTCCGTCCGCATATATTTGAAGAAAGCCTGAAGGTCGCCCTTCACGCCCATCTTCTTTTGGACGACGCCCATTTCCTTGTGGATGCGCGCAACCTGCGCGAGACCGAGATTGTGAATCTGGTCCGGCGTCATGTTGGTCGTGGTGTAGTTCGCCAGACGCTCGGCATAATAGCCCGCGCCGTCGGGGAAGCGCCAGACGCCGTCGTCGGTGCCGGCGACTTTCTCTTGCGCCGTCATTTCGGCAATCAGCGCCTCATAAGCAGGCTTCACCGCGTTGGTGAGCGCCTGCGCCGCGTCTGCAGTCAAGATATCCTTTTCGATCTGCGTGATCTTCAGCTTGCCGACCTTCGCCTTGAAATCGGCAAATAATGGCGCGTCAGGGCCGCCGTCAAAGGGCGCTCCGGTGATGACGTTGCGCGAATCGGCGATGACATAAGGATAGACCCATTTGGGTGGCATGATGCCCTTTGCGGCGCGCGTTTTGGCTTGGCCTACTGCTTCGGTTATTGCGGGGCCAATGCCATAGAGCCGGTTTACATAGGCGCGGGCGTCGGACTTGGTATCGATGCGGTGGATGTTGATGAGGAAGGCGGGGATCTGGCTCTGTGCGCCGTTCATCTGATCGAAGATATAGCCATAGTCTTTATATTTATACGCACCCTCGCTGCGCGCTGCGCGCTTTTCGAACAGGCGGTAGGAAAGCTTGTTTTCTGGCGACAGCTTGGCGGGGTCAAAGCGCGCGCGCATTTCTTTCAGCGCCGAACGTTCGGCTTCATAATTGCGGGCTTCGGCGGCGTCGGAACCATCGTCCCATTTCCCATAGTCGCTGTCCTTTATGCCACGATAGGATTTGCCGAGCGGCGAGCGCGCAAGCTGTTGCGCATCATATTCGTCGAAAAACGCCATGATCGCAGCGTTTTGGTCAACCTCGGCTGAGGCAACGGGTGTCGCAGCTGCAGTCTGCGCAATGGCCGGTGTGGCCATATAGACCAGCGCCACAGCCACGGCAGAAAGGGCGGTTTGGGTTATGCGCATCGAAACTCTCCTGATATTGTTTATGGCAACGTCATATCAGGCAGATGCGGCAGGGGAAGCTGCGATTTTACAGCTTGTCGAACCGGCAATGGTTTTGGTCGAAGTGAGCTACCGCATCGCTACCCGCTATTGCGCAACGCGGTCGCGATGGCGTTAATCGTCAACTGAATGCCCTCGCCAATGCGTTCGTCGGCTTCACCGGCGCGGTGGCGTTTCATAAGTTCGATTTGGAGCAGATTGAGCGGCTCAATATACGGCAAACGCAGGCGGATGGAATTGTTCAGCGCCGGGTTGGCTTCCAACAAGTGGCTTTGGCCGGTAGCATCCAGCAGGCTGTCGCGTGAGGCGTGCCAGCCGCCCTTGATGCGGCCGAACAGATCACCCGCAAGCGCCTGATCCTCGACCAAGCCAGCATAATGCGCGGCGATGCCCATGTCCGATTTGGCCAAGACCATTTCCATATTGGCGAGGATGGTCTGGAAATATGACCACTCGCCCGCCATCGCGCGCAGCAGGCCCTTGTCCGCAAAATCGGCCAGCGCCTGTCCAGTCCCATACCAGCCCGGCAGCATGACGCGCGCCTGCGCCCATGAGAATACCCAAGGAATCGCGCGCAAATCTTCAATCGCATCGGATGCAGTGCGGCTTGAGGGGCGCGATCCGATTTTGAGCGTCGCGATCTCGTTGATGGGCGTCATCTGGCGAAAGAATGTGCGGAAGCCAGCGGTATCGTACACCAAGCCGCGATAGTGACGGAAAGCACTGGCAGAGAGTTCAGCCATCGCTGCCTTGAAACGGGCAACGTCGGCGTCCGCAATCGGGTCGCTCGACAGCGTGGCGAGCATTGTCGCCGACGCCATTGTCTCTAGGCTGGTGACGGCATTGTCGACCGTGCCATATTTTGCGGCGATCACTTCGCCCTGTTCGGTGATGCGGATGCGGCCTTGAACGGTCCCCTGCGGCTGTGCGAGAATTGCACCGAAGGCCGAGCCACCGCCCCGGCCCACCGCGCCGCCGCGCCCGTGGAACAGCTGCATCGCGACACCCGCCTCCGCAAACACGTCCGCCAAGGCGCTCGACGCCTCATATAATTCCCACGTGGATGTAAGGTATCCGCCATCCTTGTTCGAATCGGAATAGCCAATCATCACTTCCTGATGCCCGCGCGCCGTGGCCAGCGCCTGCATCATGGGAATTTGAAAAAAGGCGCGCATGGTTTCAGGCGCAGCCTGAAGGTCGGCGATGGTTTCAAACAAGGGCACGGACATGATGGTCGCGCTTGGCTGGCCATCGTCATCAATGCGATACAGCCCCGCCTGTTTCAACATCACATAGACTTCAAGCATGTCGGAGACGCTTGTCGTCTTGCTGATATTATAGGTCGTGATGGCTGCTTCACCGAAATCAGCCTGTGCCTTGGCTGCCGCGCGGACGATCGCGAGCTCCTTTGCCGTCTCCGCGCTATAGTGCGTCCACTCGCCCGCCAGCGGACGATTGTGCGTCAATTCAGAAACGAGCAGCGCGACCCGTGCACCTTCATCCAGCGCAAGATAATCCGGCGTCACGCGGGCGACGCGAAACAGTTCAGCGACGACACGTTCATGCACATCGCTGTTCTGGCGCAAATCCAGCGTCGCCAGATGGAAACCGAATATCTCCACCGAGCGGATGAGCCGCGCCAAAGCGCCCCCACTCGACAGCGCGCCATCGCCATCGCTGGCGAGGCCCGACGCCACGGTGACGAGGTCTTTGCGCAGGTCGTCTGGCCCCTCATAGGGCTGACCAGAAAGGCTCGACGGGCGCGGCGGTTGATCGCCAACCAATTTGATATGTGTTGCGGCAAGCCGTGCGTAAATGCCCGAAAGCGCCCGCCTATAGGGTTCATCCGCGCGGCTTGGGGCAGTGTCGCCGCTTTTCTCAGCCAATGCCTGCACAGGCTCGGGCGTATCGCTCATCAGTGACGAGATCGAAATTTCCGCGCCAAGTTTATGGATCAGCTCAAGATAATGCCGAATGGCTGTGCCGCCATTGCGCGCGGTTGCGTAACGCAGGGTGTCAGCATCGACGAAGGGATTACCATCGCGGTCGCCGCCAATCCACGTACCAAGCCGCACAAAGCCCGGCGGACGAGCGCCAAGCGCCTTTTCCCAACCGGCGTAAAGCTTTGGCAGCGCGGTCAGAAAGACATCCTGCATCGTCGCGCGGGCATTCTCGATTTCATCGGCCACAAACAGCTTTTCGCGGCGCAGTGGCCGCGTCTGCCACAGAAGCGCAATCTGGCGGTAGATGGCTGCGTCTAGGTCATCGCCATCTTCAGTCACCGCCTGCCCCTGATCACGCAGCTCCATCAGCTTTGCGATCCGATTTTTATGGTCAATGATGCTCTTGCGCCGTACTTCAGTGGGGTGTGCGGTCAGCACGGGCACGATCAGGCTATGGCCAAGCATCTCGCGAATGTCGGTCAGGGCAACCCCCTCCGCCATCAGCCGCGCGCATGCTTCGGCAACCGTCGCGCCGTCCTCATGCGCAAGGCCCTGCCGATCCTCCGCCAGATTGGCCAGAAGCGAGAACAGCATGAAGCCGCGGACGAAGTTCAGCGTGTCATCAAGGCTGAGCGCACCAAGGCCGCTGTCGCTCGCCTCGGCACCTTCAACTTTGCGAAAACGATCAACGCTCGTCGAACGTATATATTCGGTCTGCCGGAATAATTGTTCGCCACCATAAGCGCGGATGACGTCCCCCAGCATCTTGCCGAGAAACCGGATATCCGGATTTTGCGAAATAGCTTGCGTGTTTTGACCGTTCATCGCCCAAGTTGTGCACATGGGCCGCGCATAGGCAAGCAAATGCGCTTATGCAGGGCAGGGAATAGCTATTCCCCGATCAGGCGGGAAAGGCGGCGGATTTCATCATTCTGTGCAGCGACATCATCCGCCACCGGTTTTTGCGCATCGGTCAGCATTTCGGCCAGCCCCGAATCACCCGCATTGGCATCCGCAATCAAGCCATCGAACGCGCGAACGGCCGCGACCGAATCATCACGGATTTTATCGAGCCGCGACAATACAACATGCGCATTGACCCACGCTTCGCTGCCGGGGGCGCTTCCTGCTGCACGTGCGGCCACGGCGCGGACAGCATCACGGCGTTCCAGATAGGCCGCGTGCGCGATCTGATGCCGCGCAAGCAACGCATCGACCTGCGCCTTGAGCTCCACGGGCAGGGAAACCGGCGCTGCTGGCGGTGTTATGGGCGCGGTTATCGTATCAACATTCTCGTACGCGCGCCGCTCAAGCGAGGGAAACTGCCCGTCTATACTGCCGCATGATGCGAGCAGAATGAGGGGCATCAGGCGAAGCATTGGCTTGATAATCGACATATGGGGTGTCTAAACCTGCGGCTACGCCCATGCAAGGCCCGCGAAATAGCGCTTGATGGCGGGCAAAAGGCGTTGACAGGATGAAATCCTTGGACTAGCTGCGCCCCTTCTTGCGTGACCTCCCAAGATTCGTCTTTTGGAGTAACGCGTTTGAGCAACCGCGCTTCAAAAGGGCGCTAAGCTGTAGAAACGGATGAGTTATAGCCATGTTCGCAATCGTGCGCACAGGCGGCAAGCAGTATCGCGTAGCCGCCGGAGACAAAATCGCAGTTGAAAAACTGTCTGGTGAAGCGGGTGACAAGATCTCGCTTGGTGACGTTCTGTTGGCCGGTGACGGCGACACAGTGCAGGACGTAAACGGCCTGACCGTTTCTGCCGAAATCATTGCGCAAGAGCGCGGCGAAAAGGTGATCGTTTTCAAAAAGCGTCGTCGCCACAATTATCGTCGTAAGCAGGGCCATCGTCAGTCACTGACGCTGCTGCGCATCCTCGCCGTCGGCAAGGAAGAGAAAAAGGCTGCTGCGCCGAAAGCCGAAAAGGCTGAAGCCGCGCCAAAGAAAGCCGCTGCGCCCAAAAAGGCTGCAGCTTCAAAGGAAGCTTGAGCGGCAACGCTCTGAGTTAGGAGTTTAGACCATGGCACATAAAAAAGCAGGTGGTTCGTCACGCAACGGTCGCGATTCAGCAGGCCGCCGCCTTGGCGTTAAGAAATTCGGTGGCGAAAGCGTCATCGGTGGCAACATTATCATCCGTCAGCGCGGCACCAAGGTTTATCCAGGTGCTGGTGTTGGCCTTGGCAAGGACCACACTTTGTTCGCGCTCGTCGCGGGCCGTGTGCGTTTCCACGCTGGCAAACTTGGCCGCAAATATGTGTCGGTCGACATGGCAGCCGCGGCGGCCGAATAAACAGGACAATCGATACCGGGTTGTCCAGACGGATGACCCGGAAATCGCATCAGGTGGTTTCCACCTTTGAACAGGGAGACGGGTCAACCGGTCTCCCTTTCTTTTTGTCTCATTCTCCCTGTTCTCAGCTTCCTGCGGAGGAACTGTAACACCGCTGTCGCTTTATCATGCAAGGGGCGGCGCAGAACCGGAGAGAAATGATGTTCGCGAGAACCGAAAGATTGTTATTGCGGCCGAGCTGGCCCGAAGATGCAGGCGAGCTTCATCAGGCGATCGCCGATGAGGGCATTGTCCGCAATCTCGCCCGCGCGCCGTGGCCCTACACGGCGGAGGATGCCGTGCGTTCCGCAACGCAGGAGCATGACGCGCACTTCCCATCCTTTTTGATGATGCTGCGTACCAATGGTGCGCCGCGTCTAATCGGCGCGTGCGGTATTGGTAACCTCAACGGCGATCCCGAACTGGGCTACTGGATCGGCAGGCCATATTGGGGATTGGGCTTCGCCACCGAAGCCAGCCGCGCCGTCATTGAGATAGCCAAGACCATCGGTCACAAGAAATTGGTCGCGAGCCACTTCACCGACAACCCTGCGTCAGGCAAAGTCCTACGCAAGCTTGGCTTTCAAAGCACAGGCAAGACCGCCGTTCGCCACAGCAACGGCCGCGGCATTGCCACGACATGTGCACTGTACGAACGGTCGCTTGATGCAACGGCCACCGACGACGCGGATATGCGAAGCACACGCCCCCTCGGTATGCGCGAATATATGGAACGCCTGCAGGCGGCCTGAGAGGCATTTAGACCTGACCCCGGGAACCGAAAATGGTTATCTTTCGGCGTCGAAGAGGTTGTGATTTCGTCGGTCGCAGTTGTTGGCATTGGTGTCATTAAGCTCCACGCCGACTGGTCGGCTATAACAATGCCGAAATATAACGTTGATTATTCTAAACCGCGCTTGCAAGCGATCGAATAAAATTGGTTTTTGTATTTGACCGGTTGCATAACTTCGGCGACATCGTGGCGTTGCTTAGAATTACGGTTGGAGGATTACTTGTGAGCATAACTCCTGTGATTTTGTCGGGCGGCGGTGGAACACGGCTGTGGCCCATGTCCACACCGCAAATGCCTAAACAGTTTCTGGCATTGACGGGTTCGCGCACGATGTTCCAACTGACAGTGTTGCGCGTGATGGACAGGGAGCAGTTTGCGGCACCCCTCATAGTAGCTAACGCATCGCACGCTGAGATCGTTAGCGATCAGTTGGCTGAAATCGGCGTTACCGACGCAATCATTTTACTTGAACCTTGCGCGCGAAACACAGCGCCTGCAATTGCGTTGGCGGCACTCGCGGGAGATGCGCCAGACAACGTCATGCTGGTGATGCCAAGCGACCATGTCATCGCCGACGAAGCGGCATTTCACGCGGCGACAGAGGCGCTTTTGCCGCAAGTTCAAGATGGCTGGCTTGCCACTTATGGGATCAACCCGACTGGTCCCGAGACAGGCTACGGCTATATCCAGATGGGTTCCGCCGTTGGCACCGGCGTTCACGCCGTGCAGCGATTTGTAGAAAAGCCCGACGCAGCTCGAGCTGCCGCGATGATCGAAAGCGGCGACCATGTTTGGAATGGCGGGATATTCCTGTTTCGCGCCGATACTTATTTAGACGCCGTTGCAGAATATGCGCCCGAGATGGATGAGGCCGTGCGCCTCGCTATGTCCAAGGCTGAACGAAGCGGCAATCAACTACGCCCCAACCATGAAAGCTTTGCCGCCTGTCCAGCAGACAGCATCGATTACGCCATTATGGAAAAGGCACCCAAGGTTGCGGTCGCGCCAGTGGGCATGGGTTGGTCAGACGTCGGTAGCTGGGATGCATTATATGAAATCGGCAACAATGATGCGGACGGAAATGTATCATCGGGTGCCGTTCGCATAGACACCAGCCATGGGAACCTCATCCACGCCAATGGCATTCGCGTTTCAGTGCACGGCGTCAACGATTTGCTGATCATCGCAAACGGCAGTGAGGTAATGATCCTGCCGCGCGGGACAAGCCAAAAGGTTCGGGATTTCGCAAAGGACTGACGGCCGCATTATTCGGTGTTTCTTACAGTCGTCGTGCCTTGATGGCTGCACGAACGTTACCATGACCCTCTCCATTGTGTGTGTGAGTTTAGCCTAGCTTGATGCGCAGTTGATCCAGTTGGCTGATGATCTTCAGCGCGCCAACGGTCGCCATGCTTGTCGCCTTAGCCAGCGAATTAGGCTGCGGCGGAGTATTTCAGCGGGATAGGCAATGGTATTGGCAGGTCAGCTGCCTGAAACCCTGCGCGTTCTGCGCTAATTGTCGCGAGGTTGGCTTCGCCTTGGGCGAGGAGCAGGCGGTCGTCTTGGTCCCAGGGGTGGAAATTTGGGCGGAAGAAAGACGCCCAGTGGCGCAGGACATTGCGGCCAATGCCATTTTTGCCGAAGCCGGAGCGCAAGACGCCGCGTATGGATGTCCAGAAGCCCACACCATCCTGACGCAGCAATTCGATTTGGCCCAATGTGCGGTTAATGAAGAAGCTGGTGGTCACCGCGAGCATGAAGACGCTGCGCCACGCGTAGCGGCGGGCGGCGCTCCAATCGCGTGTCGCGTTGTTCCAGACATCGAATGCGACGCCTTTATGTTCGACTTCTTCGACTGCGTGCCAGAGCCACAGTTCGCGCATATCATTGTCGACACCCTCAAGGTGGTGCGGGTTTTTGAGAATTTCGGCGGCGATGATCGCGGTGAAATGTTCGATGCACATTGTCGCGGTCAGCTTGACGGTGTCGCTTGCGTCCTTGAAAAACGAGACAAAGGCACGAATTTTGCGGTCGAGTGGCGCGATGTCGTAGCCTGCATCAAGCAGGCCCTTATTCATCGCAAGATGCTCCCGGCTGTGCGCGGCCTCTTGTGCGATGAAGGCCTTAACTTCGGACCTTAATGGCTCGGGTACGCGGTTAACCCACGGTGCGAGGCTGCGGATCATGAAGGTCTCGCCGTGCGGGAATATCGCCGAGAGCGCATTGAAAAATGCCGTCGCAAAGGGGTCCCGCCGAACCCAGTGTCGCTCGCGCGATGCGCGCAGCGTCGCGCGAAAGCGTCGCGAAGAAATGTCGGGCTTGATTGTCAAGGCCACAGGTTGGGCGGCTAATGTCTTCTGGTTCATGGTCGAAAAATACACGGGGCGCCTAAAGTTATCGTTAATGCAGGCAGTTAATACGCCGGAAGGCATGGCCTGCCTGTTACCCGACAATGCACACGCGATAGAGGCGCCAAAATATTCAATGCTATTGGACAAGCAAAGCAATTGTCCTAACGTCTGCAATCAAACTGACACACAGGCACTCATGACCACACACGCATCAAAGATTGTTCATTTGAATGAGCCCGCCATGCCGCGCCGGTTAAGCCCCGAGGCAAGCCGCTTGGCGGCGCTTGAGGCCGCGCGCGACTTGTTGCTTGAATCGGGCCCGCAGGCCGTTACCCTTAAGGCAGTCGCGGGGCGCATTGGCCGCACGCACGCCAATTTGCTGCATCATTTCGGCTCAGCCTCTGGGCTTCGGCGCGAACTTGCCGCCTATATGGGCGACAAAATCTGCAGCAAGATCGGCGCGGCGGTTGTGCAAATGCGCGGCGGAGTGGTGACGCCGCACGAGCTGGCTGACTTGATTTTTGACCAGTTTGATCGTGAGGGTGCGGGTGCGCTTGCGTCGTGGATGCTGCTGTCGGGCAATGAAGATGCGCTCGACCCTATTATCGAGGCGATCCATAGGCTGGTCGATGAAATCAGCGAGGATGGACACGACGACACGTCGCTGCATGAACTCACGCTCGAGATGGTGCTGATGGCGTTGGGTGACGCTTTGTTGGGCGGCCCAATGTCGGCCTCTCTGGGCCTGCCCCGCGAGACGGGACGGCAAATTGCCGGCCGCAAGTTGGCGGCTTCATTCGATGAATGGCAGTCCCAGATTAAGGGCTAATGCGCCGATGGCGCTACGGCGCGACGCGGTAATATTCGCGGTACCACGCGGCAAATTTTTCCAGACCCTCGGCCAGCATCACCTTGGGCTTATAGCCCGTCAGTGCGTGCAACTTTGACACATCGGCGTAGGTGGCGGTTACATCGCCGGGCTGCATCGGCCGCATCACTTTGACGGCCGCATGCCCAATGGCTTTCTCGAGCGTCTCGATCATTTCCATCAGGCCAACGGGATGGCTGTCGCCAATGTTGAGCATGCGGTGCTCGCCGTGGGCGGGTGGGTTGTCGAGCGCGCCAATGACACCGTCAACAATGTCATCGATGTACGTGAAATCGCGCGCCATCTTGCCGTCGCCGAAGACCTCAATCGCCTCACCCTTCAGGATTTTCTGCGTGAAACTGAAATAGGCCATATCTGGCCGCCCCCACGGACCGTAGACCGTAAAGAACCGGAGCCCCGTTTGCGGGAAGCCGTATAATTTGGCGTAGGACTGGCTCATCAGTTCGCCCGCGCGCTTGGTTGCGGCGTAAAGTGACACAGGATCAGTGGCGGGCTCGTCTTCCTTGAAGCCCTCTCCGCCCATTGGCCTTTCGCCGTAGACTGAACTTGAGGACGCGTAGACGAGATGCTCAAAACCCTCCGCATGGCGGCACGCCTCCATCACCGAGAGGTGGCCCGCGAGATTTGAGCGTTCGTAGGCGAAGGGATTTTCAATACTGTAGCGCACGCCCGCCTGCGCCGCCAAGTGGACCACGCGCACGATGGCATTGTCGCGGACCAGCGCCGCCATTTTTGCGGTGTCGGCAATGTCGATACGTTCAAATGCGAAGCTATTGATCCCCGCAAAAGTCGCAAGGCGCGCCTCTTTCAGTGCGGGGTCGTAATAGTCATTGACGATGTCGACGCCAATGACGCGCTCACCGCGCGCAAGCAACCGATGCGCCACGGCATGACCAATGAAACCGGCTGCGCCTGTTACGAGTATCGGTGCCGGCATTTCAAAAAACGTCCTTGTGCATCAACGCAAATGAGCGGGCGTAAAAAACACCTAGCTTTTCGTCCCATGCCGAACGCCTTAACACCGAACGGTGCCGAAGCAACATAGGTGATGTCGATGTGGTCGCTTAGAAAATATTACTTTGAAGAATGCTTGTTGTCGGTAGGCCAAGTCAGGCG
>CALDKP010000237.1 GCA_937898535.1 uncultured Sphingomonadales bacterium
CGATATAGACCCAAGGCTTTTTGCCTGCCGCGCGTTCTTCCGGCGTCAAGGTCTGATGACCTTCAACGCTGATGCTTTCGATCTGCCATTCGGCGTTGCGGTCGTACTGGATTTCGGCGCAGCCGTTGATGAGCGCCGCCGGGATACCGTTTGCGATAACCAGCGGCAGTTCTTCAAATTCGTATGAGAAAATGTTGCTCATCTTCATCCCCTTTATCTGCTTGGGCTGTGATGTGGTGGGTTAGGCGGCTACTGCTTTGGCTTCGGTCATCAACCCGCGAATGTGAGCAATCGAAACCATGCTGCGAACGATGGCTTCTGTTTCGCGACCGAGCGGCGTCTTTCCGCGCGTTGCAGTCCAGTGGCTTTCCGCTTGCGCCAGCGTGAAATATCGGCATCCGGCCTTGATCATCGGCTCGCTATCGCCCTTGAGTTTTTGCAAAAAGAACGCATATCCATCAGAGCGCGTTGCTCCTTGAATGATCCATTGCTCTCCAAGGTACGCGCCGCCGAGGTCCGCGCCGCCGAGGTCCGCGCGGCTGAGGTTCGCGCGGCTGAGGTCCGCGCCGCCGAGGTCCGCGCCGCCGAGGTACGCGCGGCTGAGGTACGCGCGGCCGAGGTTCGCGCCGCCGAGGTCCGCGCCGCCGAGGTTCGCGCCGCCGAGGTCCGCGCCGCTGAGGTCCGCGCCGCTTTTGATGGCCCACTTCACTGCCAAACCGAGCTTGACGCTTGTCAGTTCATTCTCACTGCATTCGATCTCCGCAGTGATTTGAACAGCGCCGGTAAATCGGCTGAGGATATCGAATTTCATTTGCTGCCCCATCCGCCCCGCCGTGGGGCCGTTGTCTTGGGCCGCCTTGGCCCTGTGTTGAAATTGTGTGAGTGGTTAAGCGGTGATGATCTTTTCACGCAGCCGATAAAGTTTGGGCGTGTTCCAACCGTGGTTTTCTTTGCTGAAGCAAGAGACGAACTCGCGCCGGTCGGCGTCCATTTGCTCAATCAGATTTGCGACCTGACGCAAAAGCTCGCATTGGCCGATTGTGATCGTTTCTTCGAGCGCCAATTGACGAAGTTCGGATGCTATTGCGGGGATGGTTTCGCTGGGTATTCCCGCCGCTAATTCCGAAACCGTTTTCGGCAGAATGTATTTCATTGTTTTGTTTCCGCGCTCTTGTGAGCATGAGAAGCTGGTTTTGTTGCTCTTAAGAGCAGATCAGAATTTCCAGCCAGCGAGATCGCGAAGGAGATGCTCCGCGTCGGCGCGGTCAGCGCACTCGCGGCAGACACGAACGATCCGACCTTCAGCGACGCACACGACGTAGAGGGCGCCGGTAACTTCGTGAGTTGCGATCTGGTATGCCATCTGCTTTCCCCATCCGCCCCGCCGTGGGGCCGTTGTCTGATGGAGATACCCATAGCATGACTGAAATTGACCTGCAACAGAAATCCATAGCAATACTGAAAATAATTTCAGGCAAAGAAAAACCCGCCAGAATCGGGCGGGTTAGGTCGGGTGCAAGCAGGCTGTTATTTACGACGTTTCCGCCACCAGCGGGCAAAATCTGGGTTTTCGGCCATGAATGCCGGGACTCGCTCGTCTGGCATCTGGCCGCTTAATATGACGGCCTCCCAAGCCTCATATTGTTCCGGGCGGATTGGCTCTGCCGCAGCTCACGAATCAGTCCCCGTTTTGACAACAGTTTTAGCCAGCTCAACAATCATCTGACGTTCGCCGGGCTTGGCCCGTTCCCAAATCGACCATATAGCGTCGTCCCCGGTCGGGTCTACCGTCAAGAGCTGGCCGGGGTCGCATCCAAGGGCGTCTGCAAGGGCTTCCAGGCCCTCTTGGCTGTAGCCCTGCAACCCCCTCTCTAGCTGGGACACGTTCCCCACGGACCATCCTACGCGCTCGGCTAGCTGTTCCTGCGTCAGCTCGCGGTACTCTCGCCATTGCTTCAGGAAGATCCGGCGCCGAACCTGCGGTTGTTTAAAGCGGGGAACTACTTTCTTAGCCATACTGAAACTATCCACCGCAATGCAAAACCAGAGAACATAGCCCTACTGAAGAAAACGCTTGCGGGGCGGTTTCAGTAATGCTATGGGTTCGATATGCAGCTTTCAGATTGGCTTTTAGCGAACAAGATCAAACGCAAGGATTTTGCGGCGCAGATTGGCGTCTCACCGCAGACCATTACGGGTTGGTGCAAAGGGACATTTTGGATCAAGCACGATCAGGCGAAGGCGGTTTTCAAGGCGACGGACGGCGCTGTAACGCCAACGGATTTCTTGAAAGAGGATGCTGCATGAAAACCGCGCGCGGCACCGGAATGCGGGTGCACAAGGTCCACGTTCGGTTTGGCACCCCACTACCGGGGCGGCCTGCCGATAGTAAGTTAGGCGATCGAATTGTTGAGGTCCGCAAACTTCTGCGGACAGACTTGTCGCTAAACGAGATCGCGGAAATCTTGGGCGTGTCGATGCCGTGCCTGCGCGGCTTCGTTAAGCGTCGGAACATTTGCAATCTCACAGATCGACGCATGTTCAATACTCTTCAGAAGTCCCTCGCTCGCGAGGAAGCACGCCAGCATAGCTCAGATGTAGAGCAGCCGCTTTGTAGGCGGACGCGCGCAGACTCAAGCCCTGCTGCTGGCACCATTTCACTGGATAACGCCGCCATCTCTCAGGATCAGCACGGCCCAATAAACGAACGCGGCGAACGCCAGAACAAGAACAACGTAGCGCATCATGGGAGTCTCGCATGAAGTTTGCTTTTGGAGATCGCGTGCGTTCGCAGAAGGTGCGGGGGCGCGCAGAGTTCGTCGGCGTCGCTACGTATGTCGGCAAGAAATATTATCACGTTCGTGATGACGACGGCTTTCATTGGCACCGTACCGACGAGGAGCTTTCCGCTGTACCGCAAGAGGTCGCAGCATGACCCGCCATTTCGGATTGACGACCCGCGCGACCGTCGGGGCAAACCAATCGCGCGGGCCTCACATCGGCGCAGAAACGCGCGCCAATAACGTAATTCAGTTGCCTGACTCTTCCTCCCTTGGTCAGGCCAACTCGCGGCGCTTAACGGCTGCCGCGCCTTTTATAACCGCTGACCCGCCTCTCAAATTCGGCAAGGTCACGCAAGCGTTGATCGACGTAGGCGCGCTGCTCGTTGCTGCGCTTGTCGTCAGTCTGACTGGGGCTGGCGTCGGAATCTCTCTGTTCATCCTTTTTTTCGTGGACTTGCATTGGTGAAAGCAGCTTCGCGGTTGCCGCCGCGAGGGTCTGCCAAGGATTTTTATAGCGCGGATGCTTCTGCGCTTATCAACGCGGCTCGTCTCCTTCGCTCTATGGATAGCGCCAGAGATTAGCGCAAACGAGATCAGGTGAGGGGGAGTAAGTATGAGTTTGGTTGCAGAGCTTCACGTCGCGCATAAGCAACGGCTGATCCGCTTGGGGGCGTTGCCGCGCCCTGTTGTGATTGAACCGCCAGCGCCAGAACCCGAACCCGCTCCAGAACCCACGCCCGAACCAAAGGAGTTTTGGTTTCGCATCGTTTCTGACAAGCCGGCGCCCGGCGCGGAAACCATGATCGAGGATGTTCTTCGCGCGTGCTGCAAATACTTTGACATCACGCGCAGCCAGATCACGTCAGCGCGCCGGACGGCGAACGTAGTCTATCCGCGACAAATCGCGATGTATCTCTGCAAGCTCCACACGACGAAATCATACCCCGAGATCGGCCGGCGCATCGGCGGGAGAGATCATACTACAGTTCTGCATGGGCATCGCAAGATTGAGGCGACAATCAAGCAAGACTGGCTGCTGGCCTATGACGTTGCAATGGTGGAGGCGGGGCTTCGATGAAATTCAAACCGAAATGGACTGACGAAGATACCAAGATGGCTCGCCGGATGCTTCTGGAGAATGCCACCGAGGAAGAATTTATCGAAGCATTCGGACGCGGCAAAAAATCGGCGCGAGACCGAATGAGGCATGTTGACGGGACCAGGATTCGCGACCGCAGGAAAGAAGCACCGAAGCCCGCACAGGCGATCGAGCACTCCAAGGGCATCCCGGCAGAAGTCCTGGAGGACGCTGTTCGTCGGGCATGTGCCGAGCGGTCTATAACCGCGATGCTGTGTGGCGATCCTGCTCCGGGGCAATCGGCTCTGGATAAGCGGGAATTGCGCGCATGACACCCATTGCCGAGATACTTCGCCGCATCCGTCCGCTCGCAAGGCACCATCAAATAGCACACTTGCGCGGGATCATATCGAGCGAGCAGGGCGGGAACGTACACAAGACGAGCGTGAGGATTCGGGAATTGCAGGCGGCTTTGAAGCCGATCTTGAACCGTCAGCTCCGCAAGGAGAATGCCGCTTGAACGTTTTGGACCTTTTTAGCGGAATAGGCGGCTTTTCGCTGGGGTTAGAACGTGCCGGCATGAGAACCGTCGCGTTCTGTGAGATCGAGCCGTTTCAACGCGGCGTTCTAAGGAAGAACTTCCCCCATGTCCCACAATACGAAGACGTTAGAACGCTCACAGCCGAAACCCTCGCAAGAGACGGAATCAACTTCGTTGACGTTATCTGTGGCGGATTCCCCTGCCAAGACATCAGTGCGGCCGGCAAAGGTGCGGGCATTGAAGGCGAACGAAGCGGACTTTGGTCAGAAATCGCCAGACTGGTTGGCGAACTTCGACCACGCTACCTTGTCGTGGAGAACAGCTCAATGTTGCTTAGTCGAGGGCTTGGAAAGGTTCTCGGAGACTTGGCCGCGCTCGGGTACGATGCGGAATGGGAATGCATACCAGCGGCGAGCGTGGGTGCCCCGCATATCCGTGACCGGATTTGGCTACTTGCCTACCCCAGACAAGAGTTGCGGCAAGATGTACGGGGACACGTCGGATTTTGTGACGTGCTTCCGCGCCGAGACCGTGGGGACGCGACCGAGTGGGGCACAGATCGGGAGCTCGCTCCGCTGGTGCCCGGAGTTGATCCGAGAGCGCCTTCGGACTGGTGGCTTCATCAATCCCGTGTGGACCGAACGGCTAATGGGCTTCCCGGACAATTGGACAGAATTGGAGCCTGCGGAAACGCGGTAGTGCCGCAAATCCCCGAACTTATCGGGCGAGCAATCATGAGGACAGCATGATCGTCCTGCATCTCCCATTCCCTCCCTCAGTCAATGAGGCAAACAAGTTCGGCAAGCGCGGGTATTACCCAAGCGAGGCAAAGAAACGTTTCAAGCAGGATGCCAAGGCGCTTTTCCTGACACAGAAACGGTCGTTGGCAGGGCAGAAGGTCAAAGGGCCATTCACCTATCACCTGATCGTCAACCGCGCCCAGCGAGGCCCGCTAAGCGATGGTGACAACCTTGCGAAGTATCCACTCGACTGCGCGCAAAAGTTCGGCCTGATCGAAAACGACAAGCTGGCAGAAGGCGGCTCCTGGAGTTGGGGAGAGTGCGAATTCGGGGCCATGCTTTTAATTCATCCATGTGTAAACCGCGTTTCTGAAACCTCACACAGCGAGACAGAGAATGAGCGAGCCGGGGCATAATTCAAAAGAGCAGTTGCGGGCCATTGTCGAGCGGGTGGAGCGCGTAAATGAGGAGATCAAGGATTTGACCTCGGGGCGTGGCGACATTTTCACCGAAGCCAAAAGCAACGGCTTTGACGTGAAGGCGTTGCGTGCGGTCATCCGGCTTCGCGCAAGCTACGCCGGGACAAACTGACCGACGCCACAGCTAACAAAAAGCCGGGCGGGGAAACCTGTCCGGCTTTTCTTTTGAAGAATTGACGAGTGATGATTACCTCCGGCTATCTCCGCTTCGCTACGGTTCCCCAAAGAGTGTCATGGGCATTGCATCATCATCGGTGGGGAGAGGGGATTCGCTTCATGTCCGCACAATGTTATGCACCAAGAAGGCCATGAAATGATTTAAAATGCTCCAATCAAAAGGGGGATCATTGCTGATCCC
>CALDKP010000238.1 GCA_937898535.1 uncultured Sphingomonadales bacterium
CGCACCAGCGCTTCCGCGCCGGCCGTCCCCCTTTTTAAACGCAGCGACGCCGCGTGCAGCTTTTGTAGGAAATAATCTTGCCGATGTTGGAAAGATTATCCCTTTATCAGGTAGCGCGGTCGCCCGCTTCGCCGACCGATTCAATATCTTCGCCCACGCCTTTGACCGTGTTGCAGGCCGCAGCCAGCAAGGAAGCCGAAAGCAGGATGATCGTTGCAAATTTGCGCATAACATTCTCCATCATTCGCGTCTGACACTGCAGACTCCCAGATAGAACCCGCGTTGCACCGCTATGTTCCGGATGCGCGCTTCATCCCGCGCGGCACCCGCTTGATATTAAAAGCTGATACGCGCGGACAGACGGAAATCGCGACCGGACAAAGGAACAAAATCTTTCGTGAATGATGCCGACCGGCGGGCGACAACATCGAAAATATTGTTCGCAGACGCAATGAACGCAATGTTGCGGTCACTGCCAAACGGACGCCATGTCGCGGTCGCGTTGACCAAGGTGAAGCCATTGGTCGGGGTTTCAAATGGCGCTGTTTTCGTCTGGCCATCGCTCCATTCGACTTCACCGCGCAGATCAAGGCGGGTGCCGTTCAGCTCCACGCCGCCCAACACACGCAAGGGCGGGATACGCGGGACATTGCCTGCGCCGCCGGAGATTTTGGCCCGCGTGTAATCGGCCACGGCATCGACTTTCAGGTCAACATCGCCAAAGCTTGCAAGTTTTTGAGATCCCTGAAACTCGACGCCCCAAACCTTGGCATCATTCTGGAAATATTGGAATACGGGCAGGTCGTCCTCAACGGCGCCTGTTTCCGCTTCGTAGATGAAATTGTCGAAACGGTTGGTGTAAAGCGTCAGGTTGAATGCGGTGTCCGCGGTGTCATAACGCGCATACAGCTCGCCATTCCACGCGCGCTCGCTCTTCAACAACGGGTCGCCAACTTCAAATGCCTGCGTCGCGATATGCGGGCCGTTGGAAAACAACTCTTCCACCGCTGGCGCGCGGCCGGTGCGTGACAGGTTCGCACCGATCTTCAAATCGCCGATATGGTAACCAACGCCAAACGCGCCGGAGACATTGTTGAACCCCCGGCTGATGCCCAATATGTCCGCGCGCAGTTCGGCGGTGTCAAAACGCAGCGCGACTTCGGCGTCGAGATTTCCAACGGTGAATTCTTGCAGCGTGAACAATCCAAATTGCCGGTTCTTGTTCGGCGGGACGAACGCTTCCGCGCCAATCGCGTCCAGATCGCGGGATTGATACTGCGCGCCGCTTGCGCCGCGCCAGCCACCACGGTCATTCTGGATAAATTCGGCGCGGGCCTCAATCCCCTTGCTGTTGAAAACGGTGCCAATCTCGTCACCTTCAAATTCGGTGTGGCTGTAATTGGCATAGCCAGCACGCAGGCGCAGCTTTTCAAACAGGCCGTCGCCTAAATCCAATTCGCCGCGGAAATCGAAACGATATTGCCGCATGCCGATGGTCACCGGCGCTTCTTCCGCAGCACCTTCACCATGTGCATGCCCTGTGCCGGGGCGGGCAGGGATGCCGTAATTGGTGTCATAAATGCTGTAGGACAGGCCCATGTTGCCGCCATCGTCGATAAAGGCGATGCCACCCGCTGCGGTCCAGCTTTTCACCGCGCTATTGGGAATGCGGCCGCTTTGGTCCGCCAGCGCGCGTGCTTCGGCTGCCTCGTCGAGATTGCCCTCACTGGCTTCTTCTGCTGCGAAATCCAGCACTTCGGCGCGCAAGCTGGGTGAGAGGATATTGCCGCCGGTGCGCAGATCGTCGCTGTTGCGGTAGCTGCCATCAAGATGGACGACGACCCGGTCCGTCAGCGGCACATCAACCGAAGCCCCGCCGGACCAATCGTGCGCTGCGCTGCCATAGCCCGCAAGCGCATCGACATGCACGGCTTCATCGGGGATCGCACGCGGAATGCGCTTGTCGAGCGCGTTGACCGCGCCGCCAACGGCTTGGCCACCAAAGAGCAGGACCGCCGGGCCGCGGAGCACTTCGATGCGCTCAACGGTCAGGGTATCGATGGTGACTGCATGGTCGGCAGAGGTATTGGACGCATCAATGTTGCCAATGCCGTCGGTGAGCACGGCGACGCGGTTGCCCTGATATCCGCGCAGCACAGGCCGCGATGCGCCGGGTGAAAAGCTCGTGGCCGATACGCCGGGCAGGCTGGACAGAATGTCACCCAATTGCGCGCGGGTTTTCTCGGCCAAAACGTCGCCTGTCACCGCAGAGGTTCCGGACAGAATATCGAGCCGCTCCACATAAGGCGCGGTGACAACGATTTCTTCAGTGCCGTGAAAATCATCCGTTTGCGGCGCGGCTTCGGAAGCACCGGTGCTGCGTGTTTGCTGGGCATAAGCGGGCACAGATAGCGCAACCGACAATGCTGTCATGCTGACGGCGAAAACGTGAAAGCGGGGGATTTTCATGGGCCTACATTCATCCTGCTGGGCATTTGGCGACTGTGGGGGAATGCGTATACGATATGATATAGTATATCAATAACCAATTCCCATACTGCGACGACCGGAACGTTAAGGGCCGTCATTACCGCGCCGAAGACTGCGCTTTGCGCGACACCGGGTTGCGGACGGCCATGAACGCGACTAACTATCTCGGCTATGAACATACTCGGCTCGACATTAGATTTAATTGGCAACACACCGCTGGTCCGCCTGAAAGGGCCAAGCGAGGCGGCGGGTTGCGACATCTTTGGCAAATGCGAATTTGCCAATCCCGGCGCGTCGGTAAAAGATCGCGCTGCTTTGTACATCGTACGCGATGCCGAACGGCAGGGGTGGTTGCAGCCCGGCGGCACGATTGTTGAAGGGACGGCGGGTAACACGGGGATAGGCCTTGCGCTCGTTGCCAATGCGCTGGGGTATAAGACGATTATCGTTATGCCCGAAACGCAAAGCCAGGAGAAGAAAGACACGTTGCGCGCGCTTGGCGCTGAGCTTGTCCTTGTCCCTGCTGCGCCTTATTCCAACCCCGGGCATTTCGTGCACACATCGCGCCGCTTGGCCGAAGAAACCGAAAATGCGGTGTGGGCGAACCAGTTTGATAACATCGCCAACCGCCGCGCGCATATCGAAACCACGGCCGAAGAAATCTGGGCGCAAATGGAGGGCCGGGTTGATGGCTTTACCTGTGCCGCGGGGACCGGCGGAACTATCGCTGGGGTCGGGCTTGGCCTGAAGGCGAAGGATGAAAATGTCACCATCGCCTTGACCGACCCGCATGGCGCATCGCTGTATAATTATTATGCCAATGGCGAATTAAGCGCCGAAGGCACGTCGGTTGCCGAAGGCATTGGTCAGGGCCGCATCACCGCCAATCTCGATGGCGCGCCGATTGATACGCAGTTCCGCATATCGGACGAAGAGGGAATGATATGGGTCCGGCGTTTGTTGGCGGAGGAGGGGCTTTGCCTTGGACTGTCGTCAGGCATTAACGTTGCCGGTGCGGTCGCCTTGGGCAAACAGCTTGGCCCCCATGCGCGCATCGCGACGATATTGTGTGACACGGGTTTCCGGTATCTGTCGACGATTTACAATCCGGAATGGATGCGCAGCAAAAATCTTGACCCCATGCCTTGGCAAGCGGACAGTGCGGCGCAATAACGCGCGCGACGGTTTACAGGAGATCGCAGTTGGTTGAGCAAAAGCAATCCGCAATTCAGCGTATTCAGGTCGGCGTGGTTGGCTTGGTCGTGGTGCTCCTGTTTGTAACCTTGGCGACGATGGTTCTCGATCGCGTCAGCGATAGCCCGCAGGCGCCGGGAACAATGGACGCGGCTGCAATAACCGAAACGAAGAATCAAACGCCGGATGAGCCCTTGGCTGAATTGGGTGTGACCCCCGTAGCCAAGGATGAAAGCGCGACGAAGCCGATGAGTGCCACACCAGCCCGCGGCCGATCGCAGTAACAATTATGACGAACGTGCGTGCGCGTTTCGGCGGAAAAAGGCGCCCGCTTTTGCTGCTGCTCGCCGTTGCTTTGCTGTTCCTGTCGTCGTTGCTGGCTTATGCCTTCACCCGGCCTGCGCCGGATGGCCCGAAACCAACTTTGGGGTTGATGACCACGCTGCCGCTGCAATGGAGCGAGGGCGGCGTGGAAGCGGATCTCGCCGAAGATGCACAGCCGCACCCAGCGTTCGCGCGGCTCAGCCAAAGCTATGATGTTCAGCCGCTCGATGATTTGCGCGACCTTGCAGAACGCCGCGTGCTGTTGTTGGCGCAGCCGCGGGCATTCAGCCCCGCCGAACTTGTCCAACTGGATAGCTGGGTCCGCAAGGGCGGGCGAATATTGATCCTCGCTGATCCTGCGCTGCAATGGGGGAGCCTTTATCCATTGGGTGACAAGCGCAGGCCGTTGTTCACATCGATGCTATCACCCTTATTTACGCATTGGGGCCTTGAGCTTGTGCTGCCCATTGCCGATGCGGAACCGATGGCTATCCGCAAGATTGGCAAGCTGAGCATCCGCATGCAGACCCCCGGCGAATGGCTGAAAATCAACCGCGGCGGTTCGGCGCGATGTGTGTTGGCGGAGGACGGCTTGGTAGCCGATTGCCGGATCGGGATAGGGCGCGCGCTGCTCGTTGCGGACGCTGATTTACTCGATACGGTCTATTGGGAAGGACGGGGCATGCGTGTCCTTACCGGCGGCGATGAATTTGGCAATTTGGCTTGGGTGGAATCATTGCTGGCGCAATTGAACAAAAGCGATTCCATGTCCGGGGATTTTGTGGGAAATTCGGGATAGAAATGGGCTTGGAGCCGCAAATCCTCGGGAAATCGTTGTTTTGCACCCATTTCTGTTCAAAGAGTCATGCTCATTTTACATATTATTTTGATATGAGGAAAAA
>CALDKP010000239.1 GCA_937898535.1 uncultured Sphingomonadales bacterium
CATGCAGCAAATTCATGCCGACTGCGCCGACGCTGAGTTGCTGTTCCCACAAAGGAATTTTTGCGCTTGGCTGGGGCGCGTACAACAAAAGGACAAGCGTTGGGGCCATGCGCGATGGTGAAACCGCTGCGTCAATCTGTGCGGGCCGCGCATCGGGATTGGCTGCGGTGAATGCATGTGTGAGGAGTTCAGCAAAGGCGCTGCGGTCAGTGATCTCGACAAAACGCCACGGGAATAGCTTTCCATGATCGGGGGTGCGCATCGCGGTGTGTAATATGCGATTAAGCGTGGCTTGGTCGGGACCGGGTTCCACCATATCACGTGGTTTGCCAGACCGGCGGGTTTCGAGATAGCGGGTTACGGAGGAGAGGTCGTTGAACATTCCACTCCCTTCGACGAATTTTGACGGCATCCGCAATTAAATTCTTCACACGCGCAATTTTTTCGGTAGGTTCACGGGCAATCGTTCCTTTCAATGGAACATCAAACATAACAGAAATGAGGGGTTTCGCTCGATGGCGACATCATATGCGCAAGATGGAGATGCAGCAGGGACATTCCTTGGCCATCCCAAAGGTCTTTTCGTCTTATTCTTTGCCGAAATGTGGGAGCGCTTTTCCTATTACGGAATGCGCGCACTGCTGATTTTTTATCTGACAAAGCATTGGCTGTTTTCGGATGAAAAATCGGGGGTCATTTACGGTGCGTACACCGCTCTGGTTTATATCACGCCAGTGCTGGGTGGCTATTTGGCCGACAGATGGCTTGGGCAACGAAAAGCGGTAACCTACGGCGCTGTATTGTTGACCTTTGGGCATCTGCTCATGGGCTTTGAAGGCACGGGCGGGCAGGATGCTGCATCGTTGAACATCTTCTGGCTCGCGTTGGCGTTCATTATCGTGGGATCCGGCTTTCTGAAGGCCAATATTTCCGTGATTGTCGGGCAACTATACCCACGCACCGACGTGCGTCGTGACGGCGCGTATACGATTTTCTACATGGGCATTAACTTGGGCGCGGCGCTGGGCGCATTGCTCTGCGGTTATCTCGGTGAGACCTATGGCTGGTCATACGGTTTTGGTGCGGCCGGCGTCGGTATGTTACTTGGCCTCATTGTATTTGTCGTATTCAAGCCGTTGTTGCTTGGACGCGGCGAACCCGCTGATCCTGCAGCGCTGAATAAGCCTGTGATGGGGCTTAAGCTGGAGTGGCTTTTGTATTTGGTCGGCTTGGTCGCCGTTGCCGCTTGCTGGTGGCTGGTGCAAAATCAGGCGGTCGTTGGAACGTTGCTCGGTATCGCCGGTGCCATTCTGGTTGCGTATGTTTTGTGGACCGCTGTTCGCAAACTTGAACCACATGACCGTGACCGCATTTTTGCGGCGATGTTCCTAATCATCGGTTCGATCCTGTTCTGGGCCTTGTTCGAACAAGCTGGATCGTCGCTCAATCTGTTTACAGACCGCCATGTGGATCGTGCGGGTGTTCCCGCATCAGTGTTCCAATCCTTGAACGCCATTTACATCGTTCTGCTTGCGCCGCTGTTTGCGTGGCTTTGGACGGCGCTTGGTCGCAAGGGACTTGAACCTTCTGCACCGGCGAAGTTCGGTCTGGGCATTGTACAGCTCGGAATTGGTTTCCTCGTTCTGGTCGCTGGTTCTGCTGCTGCGGGCGCGGACAGCATGGTTCCTGTGTTGTTCATTTTCCTCATCTACCTGTTCCACACGACCGGCGAATTGTGCCTGTCGCCTGTGGGTCTCAGCGCTATGAACCGCCTCGCGCCTGCACATCTTGCGTCGTTGATCATGGGCACATGGTTCTTTGCATCAGCGACCGGTAACTTCGCAGCGGGCCTTATCGCCTCTGCAACGGGTTCCGAAGCGGCATCGGGTGAAGGTGCTGGCCGCGAAGTCGTTATGGCTGTGTATAGCCAAATCGGCTGGATCGCGATTGGCGTAGGTGTTGCGGTTGTCGTAATTTCGCCGCTTATCAAAAAACTGATGCACCTCGACACCTTGCGTGATGACGGAAATCTTGAAGGTTAGGCAGATCGGAAGAGCACACGTCTGAACTCCAGTCACTAGCTTGTATCTCGTA
>CALDKP010000240.1 GCA_937898535.1 uncultured Sphingomonadales bacterium
TTACCGACCAGACCGAAAACGTGTTCCCGATGGTGCCCGGTGGCAAGGGCCTGTCCGAGATGATTCTGGTCTGATGCCATGAGACACATCATTTCCGTATTGCTGGAAAATGAAGCGGGCGCGCTGTCCCTGTATGACGCGTGCCAAAATGTCCGGTTCGACTCGCTGAAAATGGCGTCTTTGGCGCTGCGCGGCGAAGCGCTGCGGCTGTGCCCCGACCGTGGCCGTTCGATGTTCTCCATCGCCAGTGGAAAGGCAGCCTTTGCAACCAATATCGCTGATTTTAGAGCGAGCGGAAATCTCGGCCGCACGCCGATATCGGGACGCAGCGCCACCGTCCGGTTCAGTCTCGATGAAGGCTTCGCGGCGAAGGATGTCAGCATCACGCTTGGGGCAGCGGGCGCGCAAAGTGCATTTGATGTCGCCGCTTTATCGGGCCGCTTCGGGCAAGATGGAATATCGGGCGCGCTGTCAGGCGGTGCGGGGCAGATTGGCAATGTGCCGCTGCTGATGAACGAAGCATCGGGTGACTGGCGCTACGCCGATAGCATATTGACGCTGAATGGCCGATTGGGCGTGACCGACGCGGAACAGGTCGACCGGTTCGTGCCCATGATCGCGCCGGACATGCAGCTGACGCTTGAGAATGATATTATCACCGCGATTGGCCATGTGGTGGAGCCGACAACGGGTACGCGTGTCGCCGATGTCGACATTCGCCACGCACTTGGGAGCGCCACAGGACGCGCGCTGCTGGCGGTGAACGATTTGCGCTTTACCGAACGGTTTCAGCCGGATTTGCTGACCCCGCTGGTTTTGGGTGTGGCAGCAAATGTCGATGGCACGATATCCGGCGATGGCCGTATCGAATGGGATCCGCAGGGCGTCCGCAGCACGGGCAAGGTTGCAACACGCGGCATGAACCTTGCCGCCGCATTCGGTCCGGTTGAAGGACTTACGACCGAAATTGTCTTCACCGACCTTCTGGGGCTACAGACGGGCCCTGCGCAAGTGGCCGAGATTGCATCGGTCAATCCCGGTGTCCCGGCGCTGGGTGGGAAGGTTAGCTATCGCTTGCTTCCCAACCAGCGCGTGGCGATTGAGTCGGGCCGCTGGCCTTTCGCCGGCGGCGAGCTGATATTGGAACCGACCATTCTCGATTTCGAAGTGGAGTCCGAACGGCACCTCACATTCCGCGTCATTGGCATGCATGCGGACAAGCTTTTGGAAGGATATGATTTCCAGAATTTGCGTGTGACGGGTGTGTTCGATGGTACGTTGCCGATGATATTCAATCAGGACGGCGGCCGAATTGTCGGGGGCAGCCTAGTGTCGCGCGAGGGCGGTGGTGAGGTGAGCTATCTGGGTGAACTTACCTACAAAGACATGGGCGTATTCGCCAATTATGCGTTCAACGCGTTACGCTCTATCCGCTATTCGACATTGACCATTGGCGTTGGCGGCGACCTTGACGGCGAAATCGTGACGGACATCAGCTTTACCGGATTGCAGCAAGGCAGCCTTGCCAAGCGGAACTTCATCACCCGCCAACTGGCCCGCATCCCCATCAAGTTCAACGTCAGCGTCACTGCCGAGTTTATGAAGCTGATCGGATCGGTCCGTGGCTATTATGATCCGAACTATGCGGCAGAACGGGATCTGCCATATTTGCTGAAACAGCAGCGAACGCAAACCGACGCCAAAACCTCTTCGCCTGTTGAACCAACAAAAGAAACAGCCAATGAATGACCTATTCAGCAAAGGGAAAGCGACCATGCCGCAAAACCGTCATCAATTGACGAACCGCAGTGATAATGCGATTCGCCGCCTTATGGGAAAAGTGCTGCTTTTATTCACACCGTTGATGGTGTCTGCCTTATCCGGTTGCGTGCAAGTCACGGCGCCAGACAAGCCAATCGTCATCAACCTCAACATCGCGATCCGGCAGGAAATTTTATACAAGCTGGCTGCGGCGTCCGAGAAGGTGATTGAAGAGAATCCGGAGATATTTTGATGAAAGAGTCAGTTGAAATGGTCATTGCCGCATTGTTGCTTGGCGCTACGGCGTCGGGTGCGATGGCACGCTCAACTCGCTGTTCGGCAAGCGCGTTGGCGATTCCTTCTCAGTGGTCGACGCCAAGGGCGTCAAGCGGGTCTACGTGATTGCCGCGGCCAGCACAGTGCCCAAGGGCAAGTACTGGGACGACTGGTTCCGGTGGGACGGCGCACGGC
>CALDKP010000241.1 GCA_937898535.1 uncultured Sphingomonadales bacterium
ATCAAAGGATGGCGACTGCATAAGCAGTTCCCGCCCGGGGGCAGTTAGCCGAATAAGCAATTCACCGAAGAAAACGACTGGCTTTGACATTACCCGACGTTAGCGCGCCAACCAGCCGCCATCAACGGCCAGAATGTGGCCATTGACATAGTCCGCAGCAGACGAGGCCAAAAACACGGCGGCACCGCCAATATCTTCGGCCTTACCCCAACGCCCGGCCGGAATGCGCTCAACGATTTGGCGGTTACGGTTTTCATCGGCTTGCAGGGCTGCCGTATTATTGGTTTCGATATAGCCCGGTGCAATCGCGTTTACATTAATGCCCTTTGCCGCCCATTCATTGGCCATCGCCTTGGTCAAGCCACCCACGCCAGATTTTGACGCGGTGTAGCTCGGCACGCGGATGCCGCCCTGAAAGGTGAGCATCGACGCGATGTTGATAATCTTGCCCGAACCTTGCGATATCATGCCTTTGGCCACAGCCTGCGACAGGAAGAACAAGGTTTTGAGATTGGTGTCGATCACCGCATCCCAATCTTCTTCGGTAAAATCCACGGCATCATTGCGGCGGATGATCCCGGCGTTATTCACCAAGATATCAAGCCGCCCGAACGCCGCCAAAGTTTCATCAACGACGCGCGCGACAGGCTCAATAGAAGACAGGTCAGCAGTTATGTTCACAGCCTTGCGTCCATTTGCTTCGATCAAGGCAAGCGTTTCTGTTGGCGCGGAGCGACCCGCGACGGCAACATCAGCGCCTGCTTTTGACAAGGCGACGGCAATTGCCTGACCAATGCCCGTATTGGCGCCAGTGACCAGCGCCGTTTTGCCCGAAAGATCAAATGGCGCGGTCATATCAGGCTGCCACGCTCCGCAGATAGGCGGACATTTCTTCATCTTGCGAATTGGCATAGAAATATTCGGCGAAGCGTTCACCCGCAATCGCAGCCTTCAGCAGATCCTGATCAACCGTTTTGAGAACGGTCAGCATGTCGCGGCAAGATGCTGCCTTCACATCCTTCAATATGCTGCGGTTTGCAGCCATGAAGTGCGCGCGCTCCTTGGGGTAACCCGCGCCGCCTTCATTTTCGAAAATCTTGCGGTAGCAATCTTGCAGGTTCAGTTCGGCTGCCCAGCCAAAGCCTTTTGCATAAGGCATCGACATGGCGTTGCCGTCGTTGATCTGGCTGAACAAGAACGCATCGGTCGGGTCGATCACAAGGCCGCAAAATACGCCGGGCATTGCGTTGCATGCCAACATGGAACCCATGCCGGTGCCGCAACCCGTCACGACAAAATCAGCCGCTTTGGAGTTGAGCAAAATGCCGGCGAGCAAACCGTTCATGACATAAGTCAGCGAAGCGGTATCCTCTGCGCTATACATGCCATAATTGAAAACCTGATGGCCCAATGGCTCTGCGACTGCAGTCAGTGCATCGTTAATGATGCTGTTCTTAGCCGCTTGGCTATTTTCGGTGATCAGCGCGATCTTCATAAATATCCTTTCCCGTCAAACCCGATGGTTTGTTATCAAAATCTGCAATGAAGGTAACCGGTGTCATCTGCAAGTGCAATATCGTCATTTCATTGGCGGAGCGACCGAACCGCGCCGTACGAGCGTCGACACGAAGGTCGATGGCTCTTGATCCTCTGGCGAGACAGAGGTCGCATCGCCGATGATTTTAAGCGCCGCCGACCGGCCCATGGCAACAATGGGCCAACGCACCGTTGTCAGCGGCGGCCAGACCCGTGCGGCAATGGGCGTGTCATCGAATCCGATGATCGATAATTCTTCCGGCACAGCGATACCGCGTGACCGCGCCGCGAACAGAACGCCTGCGGCCATTTCGTCGTTGCACGCGAAAATCGCCGTCGGCCGCGGCTGCAAATCAAACAGGCTTTCGGCCGCAGCAATTCCCGATTCGAACGTATATTGCCCATCGGCGATCAGGCTGCGGGGCAGCTTTATGCCCGCCTCTGCCAATGCGAATTCAAACCCGTCGCGCCTGACTTGCGCCGAGTTAAAACCATGTGGCCCTGAGATCAGGCCAATGCGGCGATGTCCCAGCGCAATAAGGTGGCGGGTCGCCTCAATCACCGCATCCCTGTCATTGGACGCAACCATATGATCGGGATCATCCAACACGGACGATCCCATGCGCACATATTTGCAGTTCACCTCTTCGCACAGGCGCGCGAGGGCATCTATTTCGGAGATCGGCGGCAATAAAACGACGCCATACAGCCGCTGTCGCACCAAAAAGCTGCGCACATCGTCAAGCATGTCAGGCGAACTCCTGTCCACCGGACGCACGACCAGTTCAAAGTCGGTGTCACGCAGCGCCTCCAATATGCCTTGCTGCATATTGAGTATCATCTGCGCATTCGGGTTGTCGTGGACAAGGCCAATCAGGAAATTGCGGCCCAACGCCAGCGCACGCGCCTGTGGATTGGGGACATATCCCGTCTCACGAATAACTGCTTCAATCTTTTCCCGCGTATCATCATGCAAGGAGCCAGAGCGGTTTATGACGCGGCTAACGGTCTTTTTTGACACCCCGGCAAGCCGAGCGATATCGTTGATCGTCGGCTTTGCCGCCGCCTTGTTCCGAGGTTTTGGGACGCTCTTCATATAAGCTGCATAGCAAGAATTGGATGTCGATACAGCAAAAGTTGCGAACAACATCTGGCGCATCCTTGCAAATGACACCGGTTTCCCATAACAACCACCATAACGGAATTTTCAATGAGGGACGCAGATTATATCTGCGCAAACGATCGCCCATGATAGCAACGAATATTGCCAACCAATTTGTTGCAGCCCGGCGTCACGGCCGTCATCTGCCGGAATATCCTGGCCCCATACCTGAAAGCCTGTCGGCTGCTTACGCGGTTCAGGACGCAGCGATTCATGCGACCGGTCAGTCCGTCATTGGATGGAAAGTCGGGCGGATTTTTCCACCATTGTCTGAAAAATTTGGCGCAAACCGTCTGGCCGGGCCTATCTTTACATCGCACACTTTGTCGGCAGATGCAGTCGCGTCTGGCAACATATTCACGGGCGGATTTGGTGCAGCCGAGGCCGAATTTCTTATCAAGATCGGCTCCGACCTGCCGCTTGGCAAGCATGATTACACGCTGGAAGAAGCCGAACGCCAAATCGAGGCGGTTCATGTCGGCATCGAAATCGCAAGCTCGCCTTTGCCCACCATCAACGAGTTGGGACCAGCCGTGACCGTTTCGGATTTCGGCAACAATAACGGTTTGATCATTGGTCAGGCGATACCCGACTGGCAGAGCAGCAACTTTGCCGACTGGGTCGTTCGGTTGGAAATAGATGGCACCGTCGCCGGAAGCGGCTCTGCCAACGCCTTCCCCGATGGCCCGCTTGGTTCGGTGCGCTTTCTGCTCAACAATTTGGGTGAGCGTGGTATCGCGATCAAAGCGGGCACATGGATTTCGTCGGGCGCCGTGACCGGCGTGCATCAGGTTACGCCCGGACAGTCCGTAAAGGCATTTTTTGACACATCGTTGTTGGTAAGCTGCACAATAGAGGCCGCGCCAATCGTCTGAATACATCTATGAGAGGATGATTTATGGAGACAGCTGCAATTCCGGAACGGACTGGCCGATATCGCTGGGCCATCATCGCCCTCTTATTCTTCGCAACGACGGTCAATTATATTGACCGCACCATGCTTGGGCTGCTCGCGCCCACGCTGCAGACCGAGTTAAACTGGAATGAGGACGATTACGGAAATATCGTCACCGCATTTCAGGCGGCATATGCACTTGGATTTTTGTTCATGGGCTATGTCATCGACCGGTTCGGACCAAAAATCGGTTATGCAATTGCGATTTCGATCTGGACGATAGGGCATGTCGCCCACGGCTTTGGCGGCTCGGTCGCCTCGTTCATGGCGGCCCGCGCCGTTCTGGGCGTCGGAGAGGCAGGCCACTTCCCGGCCGTTGTCCGCTCCAGTAGCGAATGGTTCCCGCAAAAAGAACGTGCTTATGCCATCGGCTGGGTCAATTCGGGCACAACCGTTGGTGTCATCCTGACCGCACCGACCTTGTGGCTGTTTATGCAGGCGCTTGGCCTTGGCTGGCGCGAGACATTTATTTACTCTGGCCTATTCGGCGTTGTGCTGCTTGGGCTTTGGCTGTGGCTATACAGCAACCCGCGCGAAAGCGGCAAAGTCAGCGAAGGCGAGCTCAAATGGATTGAACATGATCCGCCCGAAAAAATCGAAAAAATCGGCTGGAGCCGGATCGTCCGCAAGCGCGAAGCATGGGCCTTTGCGACCGCAAAGTTTCTGACCGACCCGGTTTGGTTCCTCATGCTGTTCTGGCTGCCCAAATATTTCAGCACGACCTATGACGTTGACCTTAAGGTCGTGCTGTTGCCGATGATCCTGATGTATCTTCTGTCCGATGTCGGCAGCATTGCGGGCGGATGGTTCTCATCACGGCTTATTCAACGCGGGCGGACACCGAATTTCGCGCGCAAGGTCACCATGATTATTGCCGGCCTATGTGTGCTTCCACTGCTCTTTGTCACTGGGGTGAGCAACATGTGGCTCGCGGTTCTACTCATCGGCATCGCACTGGCCGGGCATCAGGCATTCTCCACCAACCTGCTCTCGATTCCGCCAGACATGTTCCCGAAACGGGCCGTGGGCAGCGTGATTGGTCTTGGCGGATTTGCCGGCGGTATTGGCGGCATGATTATGGCAAAGTCGACGGGCTTGGTTCTTGACGCGACCCAAGGCAATTACACCATCATCTTTGCGATGTGCACCACCGTGTATTTCCTCGCGGTTGCGGCCATCCACTTATTGTCGCCGCGCCTTGCAAAGGTTGAAGTGCAATAGACCATGACGCCACGCTTCATCATTGCCGATGCACGGGATAATGTGGCTGTCGCCATCAGTAACCTGCCAGCTGGTGCACCATTGCGTGACGGCTTGGCCGCCAGCGAAGCTATACCTGCCGGTCATAAGATTGCCTTACGATCCATAAAGCGTGGCGACCCGGTTTTAAAGCTTGGCCAACCTATTGGCATTGCAACCGATGCCATTGCCTCCGGCGCGCATGTGCACAGCCATAATTTGCATTTCTCCCGCGGCGATGTTGCAGGGGAGATCGGCATTGACCTACGTCAACCAGAGCCGATTGCGGCTACGTTCGACGGCTTTGTACGTTCCGACGGGCGCGTGGGTACGCGTAATTATGTCGGCATCCTTACATCTGTAAATTGTTCAGCGACCGTGGCAAAGCGGATTGCCGCGCATTTCACGCAAGAACGACTTGCCGCCTTTCCCCATGTCGATGGCGTGGTGGCGTTCAACCATCTGTCGGGTTGCGGTATGGCCAAAGCGGGGCGCGGGATGGACAATTTGCGCCGGACGCTGACCGGCTATGCATCACATCCAAATTTTGGCGCAATCCTGATTGTCGGACTGGGGTGTGAAGTAAATCAAATTGATCCGCTGCTCGCCTCGGCCGGCCTTGAGGAATCCGAACATTTGCGGACCCTGGGCATTCAGGACGCGGGCGGGACGATGGCGGCGATTGAGGCTGGCATCGCGCTGGTCCAGACGATGCTCCCATGTGCGGATCGTCATCGCCGGCAAACCCTGTCTGCCGAACATCTGACGATTGGGCTGCAATGCGGCGCTTCCGATGGCTATTCGGCTTTGACGGCGAACCCAGCATTGGGGGAGGCCGTCGATTTGCTCGTTGCGGCGGGTGGACGCGCCATATTATCGGAAACGCCTGAAATTTATGGCGCAGAAAACCTTCTTTTGCGCCGGGCGGCGTCGCCCCAAATTGCACAGGACCTTATCGCCCGCCTGAAATGGTGGGAAGATTATGCCGCGCAGGAAGGCGCTAGCCTCGACAACAATCCGTCGCCAGGAAACAAGGCGGGCGGGATAACGACAATATTGGAAAAGTCTTTAGGCGCGGTGGCCAAAGCCGGTTCTACGCCGCTGAACGCAGTTGTTGATTATGCGCAGACCGTCGACGCCCCCGGCCTTAGCTTCATGGATTCCCCCGGCTACGACCCCTGCTCCGCCACGGGACAAATCGCGGCAGGGGCAAACTTAATCCTATTCACAACCGGCCGCGGTTCCGTATTCGGTTCCCTTCCGGCCCCCACAATCAAATTGGCGTCAAACGCCGCACTCGCAAAAGCGATGGCTGACGATATTGATGTGGATTGCAGCAAAATTCTAGATGGCGTTACTGGGGCGGAAATGGGTGCTGAGGTTTTTCAAGCCATTCTGGCAACGGCCAGTGGGCAGAAATCCACGTCAGAGAGCTTTAACATGGGTGAGAGCGAAATGGTGCCTTGGATCCCAGGCGCCGTTTTCTAGATAGTTTTACGATTTGAACCGGATTGCATCGGGTTCCATTGGCGCAAGCGGCCGTACATTGCCGCGCAGGGACTGAGGGTCAAATCAAGCGGATTTGGCCTTTTTTTGTCTCTACAGAAACTTCAGAGCCACTGAAACGCACGGCTCCAGCGTTAACGATGTCCGTTGGGCTTTAACTGTGAGGTGTATGGAGGTGCAGGCACCTCACAACCACTAGTCGCTCGGCGCCAATTCCCTGATCTGCGGGAATTATCAGCGAATTTTGTAATTTCTGGGTCCTGAAATGGTTCAGGCGTGCTCAGATAAGCCCAGTATTTTCTGCATTGCACGTTCGAATCGGCGCTTTGCAGAACAGGGAATTTAAACCTCAATATCAGGGAATGATCTTGTTGAGGATCAGGGTAACAAAAAGTCTCAAGTTTGCTGCATTAAATATATTAACACGCTGTTGCTAAAAAATACCTATATTTTCATACATGCAGAATAATGAAATCTGTAATCGAACTAATCGGACGTTTTATGGTTGAAATCCCATAGTGTTGTTCGGATATGGCCAGTCAGTGATGTTTCATCACCAATTCTTTGGCGGTCCATGATTTGTAGCACGGGGGAATTTCATGCCCAGATTTGTTTCGGAAGTTATTGAACGGGATGTCGCTTCGCTTAAACCTTATGCACGCAATGCGCGGACGCATTCGAAGAGGCAGATAAAGCAAATTGCCGAGAGCATAGAGCGCTTTGGCTTTGTGAACCCAGTTCTTGTTGGTGATGATGGCACGATCATTGCGAGCCATGGCAGGGTCGATGCTGCCAAGTTGTTGGGGCTTCGGACAGTTCCAACACTTGCTCTGTCCCATTTAACGGAAGCTGAGAAGCGGGCCTATGTGATCGCAGACAACAAAGTTGCCCTCAATGCGGGCTGGGATCGCGAAATTCTGGCGATTGAGTTGCCGGGTCTTATTGATCTTGATTTCGAGGTTGAATTGACGGGCTTTAGCCTTGCTGAAATCGATCTGGTTTTGGACGAGGCGGGAGAAGCCGATCCCAATGTGCCTGACAGCGCGGAGGATACATTCGCTTTAGTTTCGGGTCCGGCCGTCTCGAGGCGGGGTGATGTGTGGATTATGGGCCGACACAAGCTCATCTGCGGTGATGCGCGAGACAAATCTGACTATGCGCTACTTCTCGGATCGGAGCAGGTGGACATGGTCTTTACTGATCCGCCTTATAACGTTTCAATTGATGGAAATGTCTGCGGGCTCGGCACGGTCCGGCATCGCGAATTTGCATTTGCTTCTGGTGAGATGAGCCAGATGCAGTTCACACGGTTTCTTGAGGACAGCCTAGGCCCAATGGCCTCTGTAATGCGCGATGGCGCGATCGCCTTTGTCTGTATGGACTGGCGGCACATGGAGGAGCTCCTCACGGCCGGAAAGTCCGTGTTCACTGAACACAAGAATCTTGTGGTCTGGAACAAGACCAATGGCGGGATGGGGGCTTTTTACCGGTCAAAGCATGAACTCATTTTCGTATTTAAGCAGGGCACTGCTCCTCATACGAACAGCTTTGGCCTAGGTGAGACAGGCCGATACCGCACCAATGTCTGGGACTATGCGGGGATCAGCAGCATAAGCGCCAGCCGCTCAGAAGAATTGGCCATGCATCCGACGGTAAAGCCGGTTGCGCTCATTGCTGATGCTATCCGGGATTGCTCGAAACGTGGCGAGATAATTCTAGATGGGTTTGGCGGATCGGGCTCGACGCTTATTGCCGCTGAAAAGGCGGGGCGTTCCGCGCGGCTCATCGAATATGACCCGATCTACTGCGATACGATTGTTCGAAGATGGCAGGCATATAGTGGGAAGGATGCCCGCCTTGCCGGCTGCGGCAGTGTTTTCGATGACATTGCCGAGGCGCGTCTAGATACACCTGCCTGCATGGATGTGTCGCAATGAACGGCAATGGAGAGCACGGTAAGTCGGATGGTGATTTAGTTCCCTACGCAGTTGGCTATGGCAAGCCGCCTTCCGACTATAAGTTTCAAAAGGGGCATTCAGGCAATCCCAAAGGACGACCTAAAAAGGCCAAAAGGATAGAGAATGAAGTAGACACAGGGGTCGGATTGAAGGCCGCGGAGGAGTATCTGCGACTGGAAGCTTATAGGCCTGTGACTGTGCGTGAAGGCGATAAGGTTGTTGAGCTTCCCGCAATTCAGGCAGTGTTTCGGGCGATGAGCGTTGCTGCAATAAAAGGTGATCGACATTCGCAAAAGGCTTGGGTTGAGATGGTGTCTAGGGTCGAAGCTAATGATCACGCAGTGCTGGTGCGCGCCTTTGATACAGCGCTAGATTACAAGATTGCTTGGGAGCGTGAGATTGAGCGTTGCCGAAGCGTCGGGTTGCCCGAGCCAGATCCCGTCCCGCATCCCGCCGATATGGTTGTCGACACGCGTCGCGGGGAAGTCAGGGTCGAAGGGCCTAAAACCAAAGAGCATAAGGAGCAGCTGGAGCAGATCCTCCGGTTAAGAGAAGAGGCGCAGGCAGAAGTTAACTATTACGCAGACAAGTATAAATATGAGCGCAGTGAAGACCTGCGGGCACAATATCTGGAACGCTGGCATTTCGAACAGCGCATATTTGACACCCTTAACGACGTTGTTCCCAGACGCTGCAAGGCCAGTCTTGAGAACCGATCATATGCACTAGGGTCATCCCGTGAGGGAGGGCGTCACGATTAACGACACTGACATCGGAAGAAGGCTTCATAGTCACCCCAAAATCGTACTAGGCTCAGTTCTTTTGGCGTTAGCTTCAAGTTGATTTAGACGTTCGAACAGAACAGTAGCAATAATGGCGGGATCGGCCTTAAAGCTGCGCATGAAAATTACCGTAACTGGATCCGCGTGGCAATGCGGCTCTTGTCAACCTGACACCCAAGCGCTTCGAACCTCGTCTTGCTTTGCATGTTGATAAGGTGAGGAAGATACTCGCCCATCATTGTGCGTTCTTGACCATGGCGTTTGACTGCGAACCAGCTGTGTTTGAACTTCGGATTTACGATCGTGTGGCGGTTAATCACAGCCGCAAACTCCGTCGATCCGCCGAGCAGTACCCATCCCAGTAGGTGCAAGCCCAGACCCAGAAATTCTAAATCATGCTTCTAAGGCGAACGAACACCCTGTCCGTTGTCGGGGATTAAATCGTCGTCGGTGGTCGCGGTAGGCTGAGCTTAAAAATAATTCCGACAGCACGAACGGCCATTGCCGCGGCGGCACCCAATAGAAGAGCTTCCTGGTCGAATGCGCCAGCTTCCCGAGCGCCCCAGACCACAGACGCGCCGATAATTGCTGCAGTTGCATACACATCTTCTCGCAACAACATGGGGCTTTCATTGCAGACAACGTCTCTAATCAGACCACCGGCCGTGGCGGTCATCGCCCCCATAAAGACGCAAACGAGAAAGCTGCCATCTATCTCATAAGCTTTTGAAGCACCGACCGCTGCAAATAAGGCAAGACCAGCTGCGTCAAGCCACACAAGTATCTGTAATCGGCTCCAAAACCGTGCGAAGAAAAAAGCTGCTAGTCCGGCGGCTAAGGCAAGTATGAGGCTCGCTTGATCCGTTAGCCAGAACACGGGCACACCCAGCAAAAGATCGCGCAAAGTGCCTCCGCCAACGGCAGGAAATAGGGATATGACCATGACGCCAAGCAGATCCATGCGATGGCGAACCGCCAACATGCCGCCGCTCAGCGCGAATACGAAAACGCCGAGCCTGTCAATGAAATCTATTAAGTCTTTTGCTTCTATCAACATAGGCCAATATTCATTGTGCCGCCCATTGGCGAGCGCTGTCAAAACGAATGTGCCAACCGGCTATATGATGGGGTTAGCCCTGCGACAAATGTTGTCAAACCAAATGCGCCCTTCGGTTGACAGCGCAGGGACAGATATTGTCTGGATCGCCCGCGAGTTGCCCGAAGCTAATGCCTTGCATCCTTATCTGGCGCGCCAGCCAAATGGGGAAAGCGAATGGGGGGACATCATCTCCTGCACCATATTCAACGAACGGGATGTTCGCCCGGCGCGCGAATTCGCAGAAGATGGCGGGGCGATCAGATCCGCTTTCGTTCGACGCAGTTTGCCGTTGCTGTGAACCAGTCTAGGCTGCCTGACGGAGTTGTCAGTCTAACCGCAACGTGTCTCCAAATGGCGGTGGGTGCAGAACCCTGATCCAAAGTTCTCTCAGAGAGGATCCCCTTGGATTCTCGGTGTGCGATTAGTTTTCTATTTCCGGCATCGTTCATTGCGTGCCTATCTCGATATCACCTTATGATTATGAAGGTAGTGCCTATGGCACAGATAACCCGGAGCCACTTCAGTGACGCTGACCTTCGTCGACCGGCGTCGAACCTTCTCTGAGGCGTAAGCATTGATTCCATCAATTCGAAGGCAATCCGGATACCGATTTCAATCAAAAACCCCCAAAATTAACTTTAACCACCTACGAACTTTGCCGGGCGCTTCTCAAGGAAGTGCGCAACGCCCTCCTTGAAATCCGCGCTTTTCAGGCTTTCCCGCATTTCCTCATCGGCGTCCTGCATCGAGGTTGCGAGATCGACGAAGAGGGCATCCCACAACTGCCGCTTCATGATGCGGGTCGAGCGCGAAGAGACATTCGCCGCCAGGTTCCCGGCATATTCGCGTGCCTCGTCCAGCAGCCGTTCGGGGGCGCAGATCCGGTCTGCCAATCCGATGCGGTATGCCTCGTCTCCATCCACCCGGCGCGAGGAGAACATCAGGTCCAGTGCACGGCTATGCCCGACCAATCGCGTCAGCATCCAGCTGGTGCCATGTTCGGCGATCAGGCCGCGCCGCGAGAATGACGTCACAAATGCCGCGTTGCTGGAGGCAAACCGCAAGTCGCAGAACAGCAGCAGCGCCAGCCCCAGCCCGGCAGCCGCGCCATTGACCGCAGCAATGATCGGCTTGCCGACCGACGGCAGCCAGGTCATCGGATGCTGGAAATCTTCGCGCGCCGCCGGGTCAAGCGGGGTGAACGATTTGCTTGCGGTCTTGCCGGTTGAGGTCATTCCGTCCAGCGCGTTCATGTCGACGCCTGAGCAGAACCCCTTGCCCGCGCCGGTCAGGATGATCGCACGGACCTGCGGCTCATTGTTCGCCTGCTCCATGGCTTCGCGAAATTCCGCCGCCATGGTCGGAGTCCAGGCGTTCAGACGCTCCGGTCGGTTCAGCGTGATGGTGGCGACCGCGCGGGTTACATCATAACAAATCTGCGAATAGGTCACTGGCTTTCCTCTCGCCTCTCAGGCGCTTTGATGCCGGCCATCAGACCAGCCGAATAGTCATGCCGGACAGTTCGATATTCCCCTCAGCGGTCAGGCAGCCATGCCTGGCAGCATTTTCGCGCAGCTGCACGGCGCGGGCGGAGTGCAGGTCGAATGCGTGAAATCCTTCGCTGCGCTTGCCTGCCAAGTGCTCAAACCGCAGCTCGCCCTCATCCAGGCGGATGCGCGTCACATGGTCAGAGCGCTCAATCGGCCTGCCGAGAATTTCCCCCCAGCGCCCTGCCACGGCCTGGGGGTCGAGCGCATTTATTCCAACCCCGGTAATGGCCTCGCCTTGGGTAGCGGACCTTTGCCAGTCGGGGCCGCCCCATTCCCAGTCGGACCAGCGCGGCATGTAATCGATGGAAAGCAGGGTTCCGCCCACATCCTTGGGGTGCAGGTGCATGAAGCCTGCGCCGCCTCGATCCAGCTGGTCGGCCACGCGCACACCTGCAGCATTAATTCGCGCGCGGGCATCGTCTGCCGCGTCGGTCTGAAGAATGACCATATAGCCGCAGTCACCGCCTTGCTTGGTCAGCAAGCGGCCGACGGTGGTGTTTTCCGTGATGGGTGACACGAATTCCAGAAAGGTGTTGCCAATCGCATATACCGCGTTGCGCAGCCCATAACGCACGATTGCCGGGTCTTGATAGGCCGAGCCCAGGCCCAGAATCTGGCCGGCTTGCGATGGTGCGGCTTCAAGGTCAGCCAAGGCTAGTGCAATCTGGCGCAGGCGCAGTTTCATCTTGTCACTCCGGTAGTCAGGGGCGGGGCCATTGCAGTTTATCCTCCGTCACGTTCAGTGAGCGCCCGCAGCGCCTCGGGGTCGAGGACTGTCAGGCTGCGGTAGGCAACTTTTATGGCGCCGCCTTGCTCCCATTGCTTGAGCAGGCGGTTGATGCTTTGCCGCGATGCGCCGAGCATCTGGCTCATTTCCTCTTGCGAGAAGCGGAGCGTGACCGGGTGATGGGGGCCCGCCGCTTCAAGCTCCCGCCCATGCGCCTGCAGCAATTCCCGCGCCAGGCGGGCGGGCAAGGGACGCAGTACGGTATCGTCCATCCGGCTAAGGATCATCCGATACCGCCTCCCCATCATGGCCAGGAATTGCAGCAGGAAGTCCGGCCGGTGATCGACAAGCTGGTGGACTGCTGCAGCCGGGACGATCAGCACAGCGCTGTCGACAATCGCCATGGCGTCGTTTCCGCGCTGCTCTCCAGAAAACAGGGAGGCCTCGCCGAACCACTGGTTCTGAGTCACCATGCTCAGAACGGATTCCCGGCCTTCGGCGCTGGTCACGCTGAGGCGCAGCAATCCCTCTTCAACGCAGAACAGCGCGTCGGGCACGGACCCGAACGCATAAAGCTCTTCACCCCTGCCAAGCAGGCGGCGGCGAGCATGCTGGCGCAGCGCAGCATCGAGCTCAAGGCTCAATATTCCTGGATCGTGCTGGGCCCTGTCGTTGTTCAACTGCCGATGTCCTTGATCCGCCTGTGAGGGTTGGCACTCAACTGGCCAGTGCTTCCTTTAGCCGGTCGCGCCGCTCCTTGAACATGGGAATGTCCTCGTAGGGAATATCGGGATTGGATCCTGCCATGATATGATCCAGGCGGTTCTTGACGATGGGCAGCAGTTCCGGGCTGGGATAGATGTAGAACTGTCCCGCTTCGATTGCCTGGAAAGTGATGCTGGCCACTTCTTCTGCGGTCAACGACCCGTTGGCGAGATCCTTGGCGGAAATGGCCTGGGTCGCCAGCTGGGACTTCGTCGGGCCGCTTTCATTGGCGAGATCCACGGGCCGGGTGCGATAGCATTGGCTGATGTTGGTGGTCACATATGAGGGACACAGCACAGCTGTCTTGACCTGATCTCCGACCAGATCGAGATCGTGGTAAAGGCATTCCGAAATCGCGATCACGGCGTGTTTGGAAACGCTGTAAATACCCATGCCGGGTGCCGTCACCAGTCCGGCCATCGAGGCGGTATTCACAACGCAGCCTTGATAAGCCGGGTCGGCAGCGGCGGCGGCGAGCATCCGTGGGGTGAAGCTCCGCACACCGTTGGCAACGCCATCGACGTTGACGGCGAAGACCCACTTCCAGTCCTTTTCCGTGCTTTCCCAGATCGGCCCACCTGACGCGACCCCGGCATTGTTGAACACCAGGTTGACGGGACCAAACTGCCGTTCGGCAGCTTCCGCAAGCGCCTCAACCGATGCAGCGCTGGTTACGTCGGTCAGCACACCGATTGCATCCGCGCCGCTGGCCCGCAGCTCTTCAACCGCCGCATTCATCGCCTCGGCCTGCACGTCGGCAATCACCACAAGCATTCCCCGGCTCGCCGCCTCCAGTGCAATAGCCTTTCCCAGGCCAGAACCACCGCCGGTCACTACGGCTACGCCGCCTTTCATGTTCTTCATCTGCACGCTCCTTGGTCTTTGCGGGGCCGGCCCGGTCAATAGCTGTAGGAAAAGATCGGATCGTCGAGATCGATAGCCGGGATGGCCTCGCTCTCGTAGAGATAATCCTGGCTGTGCTGCCATTCCGGCTTGTCGCCGCTGCGTGGCAAGCGGTCCAGGCTGCGCAAGAGGTAGCCGGGATTGAGGTATTCGGTGTCAACCCACGGCCGCAGCGGCATGTCCCGATCTTCTGTGCGCAAGGTCGGCGCAACGCTCTTCGCGACGCGCTCCTCCAGATGACGGAGCAGGCGGCAGACGAACTCGCCAATCAGGTCCGCGCGCAAGGTCCAGCTGTAGTGCCCATAGCCATAGATCCAGGCCATGTTCGGCACGTCGGTGAACATCATCCCGCGATAGGTCACGGACTGCGCGAAATCGATATCGCGTCCGTCGACCCGGAACGGGATCTCGCCCATCACTGCCATTTCAAAGCCGGTCGCAGTGATAACCACGTCGCAATCAATCCGGCCACCGGAGGCGAGTTGAATACCGGTTTCGTCAAAGGCTGTGATCTGGTCCGTCACGACCGATGCCTTGCCCGAAGCGAAAGCCTTGAACAGGTCGCCATCGGGCACGAAGGCCACCCGCTGCTGCATTGGCTTGTAGGGCGGGGTGAAGTGGCGATCGACATCAAAGCCATCAGGCAGGCACGCCTTGACCCCGTCGATCAGCAGTTTCTTCAGCTTGTCGGGCGTCGCCTGCGCGCGCTCCAGCAGTTCGGCGCGGTCGCGCACCACCTTGCGGCGCATGATTTCATGGATCCAGGCGTCATCGACGTCCAACTTGCGCAGTTCGTCGGCCAAACTGTCGGCATTGCGCCCAGCGGCGAAGTAGGTCGGCGTGCGCTGCAACATGGTGACGTGCGCGCAGCTATCCGCCAGCGCCGGGATCAACGTGGCCGCTGTGGCGCCCGAGCCGATGACCGTTACCTGCTTGCCGATCAGATCGAGATCGTCTGGCCAATGCTGCGGGTGGACCACCTGCCCCTTGAACTGGTCGAGCCCCGGCCAGTCCGGCGTGTAGCCTTGTGAATGGCGGTAGTAACCCTGACACATCCACAGGAAGCGCCCCTGCAGATGGACCTGGCCTTCTGTATCACTGCGCTCGACGGCCAGGGTCCAGCTTGCCGCTTCACTCGACCAATCGGCGGATTGAACCTTGTGACCATAGCGGATGTGTGGGGCGAGGTTGGCATCCTCGATCGCACCGCCAAGATAGTCCAGGATCTGCTGGCGCGAAGCGATTGGATCACCCTTCCACGGCTTGAAGCCATAGCCGAAAGTGAACAGATCGCTGTCCGAGCGGGTGCCGGGATACTTGTGAATCAGCCAGGTGCCACCGAACGATTCCATCGCGTCGAGGACAACAAAGCTCAAATCCGGGCAGTGCTTGTGCAGCAGCGTCGCGCTGCCGATGCCTGAGATCCCTGCTCCGACGATGATGACGTCGAAGCGCTCGATCTTCTCAGAATTGCGACCGGCATCGCTTGAAACCGCAGACATTTCATTCCTCCAGCGCCGGGTGTTTGGTGCGGCGTCGGAGGCTCCCTAGCATCGATCACATGGCTAAACTGTCGCCTATTGGCAGTTTAGTAGGCGAGTTATTTTTAATCCTCGCTCAAGCGAATGCTAGCGTCCGCAAATGTCCGAGCCCCTTGTGCTCCGCCGACATGCGGAACAGCCCGTTGCCAGCTATTGCGAGAGGAAAGAGCGGGGTGAGCTCGTAACGCCGTATCGGAGATACTTGATGCGATCTGACTTCGCCCCTCAATGCCTATGGCGCTTTCGCTTTTGACACGGCGGCGTTCTTTTGGTGAAGTCGAACAAGGCCGAACCCAAGTATCTGGCACACTTCGGCCATCCGTTCCTTATGCGTCATTTCATCAGGATGCGGCCCGCCAGGTGACCAGATCCTGTCGGGTTGCGGCTGATAGATATGCCGGTTGGCAAAGAGATCCTTCACCAGCGAGGGCTTCTTTGCGAGGATAGCCAGCAGGATTTGCGCCGGCCCAGTCGGTTCGCGGCGCCCCTGTTCCCAATTCAGCAACGTGCCTTTGGGCACCCCAATGCTCTGGGCGGATACAAATCCGGGACAGGGTCAGGACAATCCGGTTTTTGCGCGGAGAGCGGCGACGTTTACTGGTGGCACTTTAACGCGAGGCTTTCTGCCGGCGCTTTTGCCAGAGCCGACATAAGTCACGGTTACCTTAAGCCCATCGAGGGCGCTTTTTCTCTTTGTCACGGGGCTGGCTAAGTTCGACCCGAAACTGCGTCAATGGCGCACAATTGCGCTGCATGCTGGCGGCAATGATGGCCGGCTCAAAAACCGTACTAAACACAATTCAGTGGAGAGCTTTTTAGGGCTCAAAAATGGCGGATTTTCGCCGTTTCGTTCTGGAGGTGCATTTTGTGGTTCGCAAGGATCACAATGGTAAGCATTCGAATTCGCGTTTTTTCGAATGATCAAATGGTTGCCAGGCTCTCGACTGAAACCAACCAAAAATCGGCTGAAATCATTGAAAATAAGCCATTTTTTAGAAAACTGAGGCCTCCAACCGAGTTTGTATTTAGGCCCTATTTGTCAAATGGCGGAGCGCATGGGATTCGAACTCTCGGTATAAAATCTTCAGGAAGCCTTAACTTCCTCTGGACTGCGGGAATAAACTGAGCACTAGTAAGTTTGATACTGCGCTAATGGGCGAAGTGGAGTGCCTCTCCAGTTGTAACTGAAGGGGCTGTGGGCGGTGGAAGCGGGCGGTGAGCCCGCAGAGTGGAGACCGCCCATGACCAGAACCCAGAACAAATCGAGGTATTTTCGGTTAAATAGCCGACAGGCCAAAGCTGACACTGTGCAGATGACAGCTTTGTCGCTCTCTGAGTTACGCGAGGATTGGCGAACTCGATTTGGCTCACCTCCAATGCACCGCGCGGCGGATTTGCTGCGCCGTGTGCTTGCCTGGCGCATCCAAGCAGAGGTGCAGGGAGGTTTCGATGCGGCCACGCGGCGCCTGCTGTCGAAAGGTGACAGTAAACTCTATACGGCTCCGCAACCCGGCATGCGCTTGGCACGTGATTGGGCAGGGAGGCGCCACGAAGTCGTCGTTTTGGATGGTCGGATTATTTACGAGGGCCAGACATATGGAAGCCTGTCCGCAGTCGCCCGCCACATAACAGGCCAACGATGGAATGGCCCCCGGTTCTTTGGGCTTCGGGGTGCTAACGCGCGATGACTGAAGCGAAGACCAAGTTCCGCTGCGCTATCTACACCCGCAAATCGACCGATGAAGGCCTGGAGCAAAGCTTCAACAGCTTGGATGCACAGCGTGCGGCGTGCGAGGCCTACATACTGAGCCAAGCCGGCGAAGGCTGGGAGTGTCTGCCCGAGCATTATGATGATGGCGGCTGGTCTGGCGGCAATATGGAGCGGCCGGCTTTGAAGGCACTGCTCACCGCCATATCCCAGGGTCAGGTCGACATTGTGGTTGTTTATAAGGTTGATCGTCTAACCCGAAGCCTGACTGACTTCTCAAGGATCATCGAGGTCTTTGATCAGAACAAAGCTTCGTTCGTGAGCGTTACTCAGGCGTTCAACACCACCAACAGCATGGGACGACTTACACTTAATGTTCTGCTCTCTTTTGCGCAGTTCGAGCGTGAGGTCACAGGCGAACGTATTCGTGACAAGATTGCAGCCTCCAAAGCTCGTGGCATTTGGATGGGCGGCAGCGTTCCTGTGGGCTATGATCTGGGTGACCGGCGCCTGATCGTGAATGCCAAGGAAGCTGAGCTGGTTCGCCAGATATTTGAGCGATACCTCGAACTGGGATCATTAGTAGTGCTCGCTAAAGATCTTGATCGCAAAGGGGTTCGCACAAAACGCTGGACCGCGCGCAATGGTAAAGAGCGAGGCGGCTATATCTATAATCACAGCGGACTTGCTTATTTGCTTCGGAACAGAACTTACCTTGGCGAGGTGAAGCATAACGGAAAATCATTTCCGGGCGAACATGATGCCATCGTCGACTGCGCCCTATTTGAACGGGTTCAAGAACAGCTGACAGCAAATCGGCACAAGCTTGTGAATAGGCGAACACGGGCAGCAACTTGTCCGCTCCATATGAAGATCTTTGATGCCCAAGGCAGGTCCATGGGTCCAAGCTTCGGCTATGGACGAGGCAATAAGATTTATCGCTATTACGTAAGCCACTCACTCTTGCCTCAAGGCAGGGTAGCAGCAGGTTCATGTTCATCCAAGGGCGATCGGATATCAGCGGACCGCCTAGAAAGGTTTCTTCAAGATCGGCTCGGGTCTGTCCTAGAGACGGCCGGTTCTCCTCATGAGATTTTCAGCGCCATAAAGAGCGTTACCTATTCCCCAATAAAGCTGAAAATTGTCCTCGATTTGTCCGCAGTACTTGCGCCAGAGGCCTGTAAAGACACGCTCCTAGCCAAAGCTCAGGAAATTGATCTCACTGCTGAACTGGCTGATGGCAATCTCATCCTGTCACTTGATGCCCGACCGATCAGCCGAGGTCGAACGCTTCGGTCAAAAGATCATTATCTCGACGACACGGAGAAGCGGCAGGCTTTGGCGGAGCTTGTCAGAACTTCGCATCGCAAATTGCAAGAGCTCAATGCCTCGCCATTGTTCCCAGAGGCCCACCAGCAAATGACTGCCCCGATAAATGAATGGACTCGGGAGCGGATCGCCATCGGTCTCTTGGCACCGGACATCCAAAAAGCATTGCTAACAGGCACAGCGCCCGCAGGGTTGGAACCCGAGATGTTGCTCTCGCGGGACATTCCCTTGGATTGGAACGAGCAACGGAAGTTTTTAGGCTTCACCAAAGCCTCATAAAATTCTGCTTTTGCAAAACCGTCACGGGCACATCGCGCCCAGAGACTTTGGGTCAAATCCGCTGGATCTGGCCCTATTTTTATCTCCGCAGAGACTTGTGGGAGACCTTGTAGATCTGCAAATCCCGCAGAAACGGGAGCTTTTCTATCCAAAAGTGTTGCTGAGGTTTGCACCGCGATGTGAGTGGAGGCCCGAGCCGGAATCGAACCGGCGTGCAAGGATTTGCAGTCCTCTGCGTCACCACTCCGCCATCGGGCCCCTAAACAACAACCTGCCTAATCAGCAATGCCGCCATGTGGTGAAGGCGGGCACTTAGCGGCTTGCAGAATTCATTGCAACCGGCAATCTGGAATGCTGTGCCATGTCCGCCACAAGCCATGGGAAAAGTTGCTATTTGCATCCTGAAATAGGCCGTTTGTCTGAATCCCGCTTGGCGGGACGGGTTAGGATAGCTAGAACCAAACCGAGAGGCTGTATTGTGTTTGCAATACAGTTGTGCCACATGGCCAACAGGTTAATGGAAATATTCCGATGGAATCAGTTAAATTTGAAGATATGCGGCGTTCAATGGTGGACAGCCAGCTGCGTACAAGCGGTGTAACCGAAAGCTGGGTGCTTGCCGCAATGGGTAGCATCGCACGCGAAGATTATGTCCCCGTTTCGCACCAGATGACGGCCTATATGGACCGCTCGCTTGAGCTCGAAAACGGCGAGATGTTAAATCCGCCGGTCTCAACCGCATTGCTGTTGCAGGCTGCTGACGTGCGGGCAGACGACAATGTTCTGCTCGTTGGCCAATCCAATGGATATGTCGCTGCGATATTGAAAACACGTACCGCGCATTTGACCACGGCAGCCGCAGACAATCTCAGCGCTGCCAGCGCCAACGCACCTTATGCCTGCATCATTATCGACGGCGCAGCTGAAGAACTGCCGGATGCGCTCTTCAGGCTCGCGGCAGATGGTGCCCGGTTGGTCACTGGCATTGTTGAGGGCGCCGTTACGCGCCTCGCAAAAGGATATGTGCAGAACGGGAACGTCGCTTTGAAATCAATCGCCGATAGCGAGATCGCGCCTTTAGCCGCATTTGCTCGCAAACCGGAGTTTGTGTTTTGAGCGCGCGTCATTTTATCACTGTCGCATTGCTCGCATCGGCAGCATGTTCAGCACCGGCGATGGCGGACACGCTCCGCGATGCGCTGGTCTCCGCCTATGAAACCAACCCGAACCTGACCGCAGCGCGCGCTGGGCAGCGTGCAACAAACGAAGCTGTACCGCTGGCGAAGGCCAATGGCCGCCCTGATGTCATCGTTCAGCCAACTTATGTCGAAAATGTGCTTCAGGACAGCGGCGCATCGGTTGTTCAAGCGCGTGGCGTCAGCATCAGCGGTACCATTTCCGCACCGCTTTATGCCGGTGGTGGCATTAGAAACGCTGTGCGCGCCGCCGAAAATCGCGTTGAGGCAGGATTTGCCAATTTGCGTGGCACCGAAAGCGCCATTTTCTCGGCCGTTGTCGGCGCATATATGGACGTCATTCGCGACGAATCGATTGTTGACCTGAACCGCGCTCAAGTTGGTGTGCTCTCCGTCAATCTGGACGCCACACGTGACCGGTTCGAAATCGGTGATCTTACCCGCACCGATGTCGCCCAGTCCGAAGCACGTCTGGCACTCGCAACCAGCAATTTGGAAACGGCACGCGCCAACCTCATTCGTTCAAAAGAAATCTACATCCAACTTGTCGGCCGCGAGCCCGGGGAATTGCAGGCGCCTCCGCCGCTACCCAATTTGCCCGCCACCGCCGACAGCGCGGTAACCGTTGCGTTGGAAAGTAATCCCGACCTTATTGCGGCACGCGAGTCGCGTGAAGCGGCGCGGTTTGACCGCCGTGCGGCCAATGCGTCGCGCCTTCCGACCGTTAGCGTATTTACGTCGCCATCGTACAGCAATGCGCTGCGTTCCATATCGTCGAATATTCCGGGGTTTCAGGCGGACAATAGCTCGCTGAATGCGCAAGCGGGCGTTCGCGCAACTTTGCCATTATATCAAGGTGGCCAACCTGCGGCGCAAATCCGTCAGGCGCAGGCGCGCCTTGGTCAGGCACAGGAACTGGAAATTGCGGCTGAGCGCGAAGCAATTGCACAGACACGGGCATCCTATGCCAGCTGGAAGGCTGCGCTTGATGTCATCGCCGCCTCGGAACGCGCGGTATCGGCAAACGAATTGTCGTTAGAAGGCACGCGTGCCGAGAATAGCGTGGGCAACCGGACGATCCTCGACATTTTGAATGCTGAACAGGAATTGTTGAACAGCAAAGTTCAACTCGTTGCGGCACGCCGCAATGCATATGTCGCCGGCTTCAGTTTGCTTGCGGCCATGGGCAAGGCAGAGGCACGCGATTTGGGTCTCGAAAGCGGAACTTTGTATGATCCCGTCGCGGACTATCAGAAGGTTGATGGCGCTTGGAACGACTGGGCGTCGCAGCCCGATCCCGTCGCCAAATCGACCCGCACCGTTGACACGCAGGCGCAAAAGGCAGAAATAGAACCGATTCCTGCCGACGGCAGAGCGCGCTAATCCAACGCAGCGGGGCAAATTTTATGGCAGACAATCGCAGCGAACCTTCAATGGACGAAATATTGTCGTCGATTAAACGCATTATCGCCGCCGACGACCGCAGCCGTCCTGCGACCAAACGCACCAAGTCGGTTGCGCGCGAAGAGGAAGAAGTCCTCGAACTGACGTCAGCTGATGAAAATAGCTTGCTGGACGATAGCAAAGCGCAAAGCCTGCGTCATAGCTTTTCAGCGTTACAAACCCTCTCTGAACCCGGCGTAGCGCCGCAAATCGTTCGGTCAGGGGAAACCTCGCTTGAGGGTCTGACACGCGAATTGCTGCGTCCCATGCTGAAGGATTGGCTCGATACCCATTTGCCGCCAATCGTCGAAGCGATGGTTGAGCGGGAAATCACCCGCATCACGAAAAAGGGTTGATGCGCGCGGCGTGGATACTCGCGGCGGCGTTGGCGTTTTCGCCAACGGCGTCATTTGCGCAAAATCTCTATATTGAAACAGGCAGGCTGTTGGATGTTCAGGCCGGCCAAGTCCTGACAGGTCAATGCATTCATATAACCGCAGACAAGATCACCGCGGTCGCCCCGTGTGGCCCTACGCCGGCGGGCAGCGAACGGCTTGATTGGTCGGCTTATACTGTCCTGCCCGGTTTATTCGATTTGCACACGCATCTGGCCGACGCGAGTCAAAGCGCAGATCTGGCGCTTCCGCTTAAAACGTCGCCTGCGGCAACCGCGTTGATTGGCGCCCATAATGCGCGGCTCACGCTTGAGGCTGGCTTTACCACCGTACGGGATGTCGGCACCTATCGCGGGCTAACCGATGTCGCATTGCGCGATGCCATCAATGCCGGCGACGTTCCCGGCCCACATATGTTTGTCGCTGGCGCCTATGTTACGATCCCGAAGGGCGGCGGTGAACTCAACGGCGTCGTTCCCAACGAGCAGCTTCCGGCCGACATGCGTCTGGGCATTGCGGGCACAGCGGAGGAAGCTGCTGCGAAGACCGCGTTCTTAATAGACCAAGGCGCTGATTTCATGAAAACCATCGCCACGGGCGCGGTGCTCGCCATTGGTACCGAACCCGGTGAGCCGGAATTGACTGAAGATCAACTGCGCGCAGTAGTGACGACTGCCAAGGCGCGGGGCAAATTTGTGACCGCACATGCGCACGGCGCGGTCGGGATTAAAAACGCCATCCGCGCGGGCGTGCGTTCCATCGAACATGCCAGCCTGATCGATGACGAGGCGCTCAAAATGGCCAAAGCAAGCGGCACATGGCTGGTCATGGACATCTATAATGGTGATTATATTGACGATGTCGGCACCCGCGAAAAATGGCCCGAAGAATATTTACGCAAAAACCGCGAGACGACTGATATCCAGCGCGCTGGCTTTACCAAAGCTGTGAAAATGGGCGTGAAGATTGCCTATGGAACCGACAGCGGCGTGTATCCGCATGGCGATAATGCCAAGCAATTTGCGTATATGGTCCGCTATGGCATGACCCCAATGCAGGCCATTCAAAGCGCGACCATCCGCGCGGCGGAGCTGTTGGGCAAAGAAGAGACGCTGGGAAGCGTGCAGCCGGGGCGCTTTGCCGATCTGGTGGCCGTTAAGGGCGACCCGCTTCAGGATATCCGCGTGCTGGAAAATCTGACCCACGTCATGAAAGACGGCAAACTGGTCCGCTAATTTTCTTGCCTGCCTGCCTTGCGCTGACTAGCGTATCGCTATGAGAAAAACCATCCTGCTTGCCGCGATCATCGGCACTTCCGCCCTTTCCTCCGCTGCGTTTGCGCGCCCGATGACCGAGACCGACCTCGCGACAATGAAGCGTCTTTCGGGGGCAACGGCATCGCCCGACGGGACAATCATCGCCTATCAAGTGCGCGAGACCGATTTGGCCGCGAACAAGGGCAAGACCGATCTCTACATGCTCAAAATTGGTGCCAATCCGCAGCCAATGATGTTCGCATCAAAACCAGACAAGAGTGAGCATGACCCGGCCTTTGCCCCCGATGGCAAAAGCATTTTTTACATCAGCAATGAAAGCGGTTCGGACCAGATTTGGCGCTACGACATTGCGACAGCGACAACCACGCAAGTGAGCAATTTCAAGGCCGATGTCAGCGGGTTCAAAATCTCCCCTGATGGACAGAAATTTGCTGTCTGGGGCGATATTGCCCGCGATTGCGTGGAATTTGGCTGTGAAAAAGACGGCGACACATCAAAGCCTGGTCCCGGCACCGGTCGCGAATATGACCAGCTTATGATCCGCCATTGGGACCAATGGGAAACGCCGGGCAATTACAGCCGCGTGTTCACCTTCATGCTCGGCGCTGATGGCAAGCTTGGCACATCGGGTGCGGCGATGGACGGCACCCTTGTTGGTGATGCCCCATCCAAGCCCTTTGGCAGCGGTGAAGAGATTAGCTGGAGCGCCGATAGCAGCGGCATTGCCTTCACCCTTCGGTTGGCCGACAAAAATGAAGCCAAATCAACCAATCTCGATATTTACGGCGCGTCGCTAAAGTCGAAGGCGCCGGTCAACCTGACCGCCGACAATGCAGGGACGGATACGACACCCGCCATGTCGCCCGATGGCAAATGGATGGCATGGACGTCAATGCCGCGCGCGACCTACGAAGCCGACAGGCTGATCGTAAAGCTTATGGAATTGAAGAGCGGCAAGGTAACCGCGCTGACCGAAAAGTGGGACCGTTCGGTGGCGTCGCTTGCATGGGCTTTGGACAGCCGAAGCTTGCTGGTCACGGCGCAAGATGTGTTGGAAACGCCGCTGTATCGCGTCGACCTGAAAGGCAAAGTCACGCGGCTTACCGACCGCGGTAGCATCACCGAGGCCGTGCCGTTGAAAAATGGCGGTGTCGTCTACGCCATTAACAGCATCTCTGGCCCATCCGACCTTGTGCATATGGATGCCAAGGGCAAGACCACACGGCTAACCAACGTAAATGCCGACGCATTGGCAACGCTCGATCCCGTCAATTACCAGAAATTCGATTTTGCCGGTGCCAATGGCGAACAGGTATTTGGCCAAATCGTGAAGCCGCAAAATGCGACGGGCAAGCTGCCGGTGTTGTTGCTGGTCCATGGTGGACCGCAGGGAACGTTTAACAACAGCTGGTCTTATCGTTGGAACCCGGCGGTGATGGCGTCGCAAGGCTACGCCGTTGTCACCATCGATTTTCACGGGTCGACGGGCTATGGCCAAAAATTCACTGACAGCATCAACAAAAACTGGGGCGGGTGGCCGCTTGAAGATTTGCAAAAGGGCATGGACGCCGTTGGCAAAATCGACACGCAGCTTGATACCGCAAACGCCTGCGCGCTTGGTGGATCCTATGGCGGTTATATGATGAACTGGATTTCGGGCAACTGGCCCGACCGTTTCAAATGCCTCGTCAATCATGCGGGCATCTTTGACCTGCGCGCGATGGCCTATGAAACTGAAGAATTATGGTTCGACCAATGGGATAATGGCGGACCATGGACAACGCGGACCGATGGCGAAAAATGGAATCCTGTGAACCATGTCGCCAAATGGAAAACACCGACTTTGGTCATCCATGGCGAGAAGGATTATCGCATTCCGTATTCGCAAAGTCTGGCCGCCTTCACCGCATTGCAGCAGCAGGGCGTGGAATCGAAGCTGTTGGTATTCCCCGATGAAAACCATTGGGTGCTGAAACCCAAAAATTCGATCCAGTGGCACCAGACTGTGTTTGCTTGGCTGGCCAAGCATTTGAAGGGTGCGCAATAGCCGCCCCAACGCACATCAGCGGCGGGGCTTTTTATGGGCTGTTCAAGCACATGTCGTGTGGTGAGGGTTTCCCTTTGCGGTAAGGCTCGTTAAGGCACGAACCTATGACTATCGACAAGACTTTCGACCCCGCCGCAATTGAAGCAAAATGGTACGCCCATTGGGAAGCCACGGGCGCGTTCCGTCCCGAACGGCCAGATGCAGAGCCCTATACAATCGTGAACCCGCCGCCAAATGTGACGGGTTCGCTGCACATTGGCCACGCGCTCGACAACACGTTGCAGGACATCCTCATTCGCCATGCGCGTTTGCAGGGCAAGGATGCATTATGGGTGGTCGGAACCGACCATGCGGGCATCGCCACGCAAATGGTGGTCGAACGGCAATTAAACGCGCGCCAGCAAAAACGCACCGATTTCACCCGCGACGAATTCATCGCCAAGGTGTGGGAATGGAAAGAAGAAAGCGGCGGCGAAATTACCGGCCAGCTGCGCCGGCTTGGCTGCTCAATGGATTGGGAAAATGAACGCTTCACAATGGATGAGGGCTTTTCAAAAGCCGTCATCAAAGTGTTCGTTGAACTCTACAATCAAGGCCTGCTGTACCGCGACAAGCGCCTCGTCAATTGGGACCCGGGCCTAAAAACCGCGATCTCCGACCTTGAGGTTGAAACGCGCGAAATCAATGGCAAGTTCTGGCACTTCAAATATCCACTCGAAGATGGCAGCGGATTTATCTCCGTCGCGACGACGCGACCCGAAACCATGCTCGCCGATATGGCGGTGGCGGTAAACCCGTCGGATGAACGTTATGCGCATCTGGTGGGCAAAAATGTCCGCCTGCCAATCACCGGCCGCTTGATCCCGATTGTCGCCGATGAACATGCCGATCCGGAACTGGGTTCGGGCGCAGTCAAGGTAACGCCGGGGCATGATTTCAATGACTTTGAAGTCGGCAAGCGCGCCGGATTTAAAGCCAGCGAGATGTTCAACATGCTCGATGGCGAAGGCCGCGTTGTGCAAACGTCGGATGGCCTCATTCCGCCAGAATATATCGGCCAATATCGCTTCGGCATCGAAGGCGAGCCAACCAATGCACGCAAGATGGTGGTCGAAGCGATGGACGCTTTGGGCTTGCTCGAAAAGGTTGAAGACCGCGTCATCCAAACCCCCTTTGGCGACCGTTCGGGCCAAGTGATTGAGCCATGGTTGACCGACCAATGGTATGTCGACGCAGAAACATTGGCACAGCCGGCAATCGAAGCGGTGCGTTCGGGCGCAATCGATATTGTCCCCAAATCTTGGGAAAAAACATATTTCAACTGGATGGAAAATATCCAACCATGGTGCGTGTCGCGGCAATTATGGTGGGGCCACCAGATCCCCGCGTGGTTTGATGCGGATGGCAAATGCTATGTCGCAGAGACCGAAGACGCTGCGCAAGCGCTTGCGGGCACAGACGTTGAATTGACGCGCGATCCGGACGTGCTCGACACATGGTTCTCGTCTGCGCTTTGGCCATTTGGCACCTTGGGTTGGCCCGACCAGACGACAGAGCTGGACCGCCATTATCCCAATGACGTGCTCGTTTCCGGTTTCGACATATTGTTCTTCTGGGACGCGCGCATGGCGATGCAGGGCATTCACTTCATGAAAGAAGTGCCTTGGAAGACGCTCTATCTGCACGGCCTCGTCCGCGCCGCGGACGGCAGCAAAATGTCGAAGTCCAAGGGCAATACCGTCGATCCGCTTGGCCTGATTGACCAATATGGTGCCGATGCTTTGCGCTTCTTCATGGCCGCCATGGAAAGCCAGGGCCGCGACATCAAGATGGATGAAAGCCGCGTTGCCGGATATCGCAACTTCGCGACCAAGCTTTGGAACGCCGCACGCTTTGCGCAGTCCAACGGCATCGGCGGATCACACAGCATCAACGCCCCCAAAGCCCAGCTCGCGGTAAACCGCTGGATTATCGGCGAGGTGGTTGGCACCGTCGAGAAGCTGAACAAGGCCTTCGCCGAATTCCGCTTCGACGGCATGGCTGATGTGATTTATCACATGGTCTTTGACCAGTTCTGCGATTGGTATCTCGAACTTATCAAGCCCGCTTTTGTCGATGGTGAAAAGGGCGAGATGGATGCTGAATCCATGATCGTCGCAGGCTGGGTACTCGACCAAATTTTGGTCATGCTGCATCCGTTCATGCCGTTCATCACGGAAGAATTGTGGCACGCATTGGGTGATCGCCCTTACGACATCATTCACGCCAAATGGCCCGAGCCAAACGCAACGGTTGACGCAGACGCCGTTCGTGAAATCGACTGGGTGATTGACACGATCAGCAAGACGCGTTCGTTTAAGGCCGAGCTGAATATTCCGCCCGGCGCACGTTTGACCGCGAATATCGCCGATCCACAGCCATCGACGATCGCAATCATCGAACGGCAGGCCGCGGCGCTATCGCGCTTGGGCCGCATCGACAGCTTTGCTTTTGCGCCTGTCGAGACCAACAATGTCGCGCAGATCGTGGTGGGTGGCGATACCGTCGTCTATGCGCTCGACGGCATCATCGATCTCGATGCAGAACGCAGCCGCATCACCAAGGCTATCGAAGCTGCGGCCAAGGAACGTGATGCGCTTGCAGGGCGTTTGTCCAACGCATCCTTTGTTGAAAAGGCAAAGCCAGAGGCAGTGGAAAAGGCACGCGCCGATCACGCGGAAAAGGCTGCCGAGGCCGAGCGGCTGACGGCGGCATTGGCACGATTGGGGTGAGCGGCGCACCCGCGCATCAACGTGACCTGACGGTTGGTCCGGTTGCGAAAACATTGTTCTTGTTTGCGCTGCCTTCGCTTGGCGTGAACATTCTCCAGTCGATCAACAATTCGGTCAATTCGGTTTGGATCGGAAAGTTTTTGGGCGAAGAGGCACTGGCGGCGTCGGCGAACGCTGGGCTCATCATGTTCTTGATGTTCTCCACATTGTTCGGCTTCACCATGGCGACAACGATATTAATCGGCCAAAATATGGGCCGCCGCGATATTGAATCTGTGCGCCGGATCATGGGGACGGCAATCACCGTCTTTTTCGCCGCGGGCTTATTGTTCGCAGCGGCAGGGTGGATTTTTGCGCCGCACATGCTGCGGCTCATGTCGACGCCTGAGGCGGTCTATCCGCTCGCGCTTGCCTATCTGCGCGTGATTTTCCTGACGATGCCTACGTCATTTGTCATGGTTCTGATATCATCATCGCTGCGCGGCGTCGGTGATTCCGTCACGCCATTTTGGAATACGGTATTGAATGTCGTGCTCGACATCATCCTCAACCCGGTCTTCATTCTTGGCTTTGGTCCAATTCCCGCAATGGGCATCGCCGGGTCTGCTCTCGCGACAATCGTTGCAGGGATCATCAGCCTCGGCCTGCTGCTGCGCAAGGTCTATGCGCTTGACCTGACCATTCGCCTGCGCGGGGCCGAACTCCGATGGCTGCGCCCCGACGCCCGCTTTCTGAAGCCGATAGCGCGTATGGGTCTGCCCATGGGCTTGTCGATGATTATCATGTCGGGTTCTGCAGTTGTGATGATTGGCCTCGTCAATATTGAGGGCGTCGATACCACTGCGGCCTTTGGTGTGATGAACCAGCTGTGGAGCTATGTACAAATGCCCGCGGTGGCTGTGGGTGGCGCGGTCAGCGCTATGGTTGCGCAAAATATCGGTGCGAACAAATGGGATCGCGTCGGTCGCATCGTTTGGTCGGGCATCGGCATTAACTTGCTAATGTCGGGCGTGCTGATTTTGCTGATGACCTTGTTTGCAACGCCGTTGCTTCAGTTGTTCCTGCCCATTGGCAGTCCAGCGATCGACATCGCGATCCACATCAACCATATCATTGGCTGGAGCTTTATATTGATGGGTGTGTCGGTCGTGGTGACCTTTGCGGTGCGGGCAAATGGCGCCGTGGTCGCGCCATTGCTTATCCTGATATTCAGCGCCGTTATCGTCCGCTTCACTATCGGCTTTGGATTATATGAACGTTTCGGCGCGGACGCCATTTGGGCGGCTTTCATCGCGACATCCATCGCCTCTTGTGTGTTGTCGATCGCTTATTATTTGAACGGCAGCTGGAAAAAGGCGAAGGCCATGCCCAATATGGGTTCACCGCCCCTACAAACGGCACCGGAATAAAATGGCTGTTCTACGCACGCAGAATATCGGCACGTTTGCACTGGCCCAGCGCCTTCTGCGCACACTCTGCGCGTTTCTGTTGGCGTTAACGCTGTTGGTTGGCGGCGCATATGCACAGACGCCCGCCAACGCATCGCCGCAAAATGTGCGCGCATCGATCGATATCGAAACCAATCGTCCCGCACCCGGCGATGTTGTGACGGTCGCCATCGTCATGGACCCCAAAACCGGCTGGCATGATTATTGGGTAAACCCCGGTGATGCGGGGACGCCGCTTGAGCTCGCATGGCAATTGCCAAATGGTGCGACAGCCGGATCGGTGCGTGCGCCAGTGCCCGAGACGCTGATCGTCAGCGGGTTTATGAACCATATTTACAAGGCAAAGCATGCCTTTCTGGTGGATGTCACAATACCCAAAAACGCAAAGCCGGGCCAAAGCCTGAATGTCACAGTGAATGCCCGCTGGTCGGCTTGTTCCGACTTGGTGTGCGTTCCGGAGGCCGCGACATTGTCCGTACCGTTGACGGTCGGGTCGGGCAACATTGCCAATGCTGATCGCGCGCGCTTTGACGCATGGCGCAGCGCCCTGCCAGTACCGCTTGACCGTTCGGCGCTGTACCAAATTGACGGCAAGCGTATTGAAATCGCCATCCCTTATCCACGCAGCGCCAAGGCCGAACGTATTTGGTTCTTCACGCAGACCGAAAAGCTGTTCCGTTATGCAGCACCGCAAAGCGCGCGGCGTGTGGGCGACTGGCTGGTGGTCAGCGGTGCGGTGAAAGCGGGCTTTGACGGCCAAATTGACGGGCTGCTGCGTTTTAATGACGGGCAAGGGCTTGAGGTGCGCGCTGTTGCGGGCGCGGTGCCATCGGGCGGCGATGCAGTGTCTGTTTTGGGCGAAGGTGCGCCTGCCGATCAAGAACAACCCTCGCTTGGCTTTGGGTGGATATTGGCATTCTCCGTGCTCGGTGGCTTGCTGCTCAATCTCATGCCCTGCGTCTTTCCCATATTGGGGCTGAAGGCGCTGAGCCTTGCCAAAATGGGCGGCGATGAAGGCGAAGCCCGCCGCGATGCGGTGGCCTACACGGTCGGTATCATTGTCAGCTGCCTCATCCTCGGCGGCATCATGCTTGCCTTGCGCGCTGCCGGAGAAGAAGTGGGCTGGGCGTTCCAATTACAAGACCCTGCGGTCGTGCTGATCCTTTTGCTGCTGATGGTTGCGGTCACCGCAAATCTGGCCGGGCTATTTGAAGTCGGCGGCATCGGTGCAGGCGAAAAGCTTACGCGGCAGGGCGGCCTATCCGGATCGTTCTGGACCGGCGTGCTTGCCGCAGTCGTCGCGACGCCATGCACGGGGCCGTTCATGGCCGCCGCAATGGGCGCCGCACTTTTGCTGCCAACTGGTTTGGCACTGCTGATTTTTGCGGGGCTTGGACTTGGTCTTGCCTTACCCTTTCTCGCGATTGCGTTCATCCCTGCCTTACGCAAGCGGATGCCGCGGCCCGGGCCGTGGATGGTGCGGTTCCGCCAGTGGATGGCGCTGCCCATGGCGCTGACATCGCTGGCATTGCTGTGGCTGACATATCAACTGGCTGGGTTCACCGGTTTGATGATCGGCGGCGCGGCGGCGCTGATTATCCTCGTGCGGTTGTATGAGCTTGGCCGGAAACAGAAAGAGGGGTCGCCCTATAAATTATTGGTGGTGGCCTTGTTCGCTATAGCCATCGCCGCCGCGCTGATAATCGGCAAAGTGACGATTGAGCCGGCGGGCACGGCGTCTAAGGCAGGCAGCATAAACTTTAACGAAACCCGCCTGAACACGCTGCGTGCCGAGGGCAAGCCAGTGTTCCTGTATTTCACCGCCGACTGGTGCGTCACGTGTAAGGTCAATGAACAGGCCGCCATTGACCGGACGGAGACCACTGATGCATTCCGCAAGGCGGGCATGACCGTGATGGTGGGTGACTATACGCGCAGGGACCCCGACATCACCCGCTATCTCGCAAAATATGGGCGCTCCGGCGTGCCATTATATCTGTACTTCCCGCCGAACGGAGACGCGCAGATACTGCCGCAGATATTGACGGTCGACGACCTGACTGCGCTCACGAAATAGATCAGATCAGGATGCTTTGGACGTTTGCTCCGCAGCGATCGTGCGCGCTTGGCCGTGTCTCGAGAGCCACTGTCGCCAACAAAAGGGGATAATCCGGCGCTAAGGCCTTTATCTGTTAGCGATTTGGCTGTAATGGCGCTGCATAACATCACAAGGAGTATCGACTATCGCCACCCCGCCGACCCGGCGCGCAATGACCCCACCTGTTAAAAGTGGTCCGCGCTACAATAATCTCATCACAGCTGAAAAAGTACGAGTCATTGATGATGACGGGGAAAATTTGGGTGTCCTGTACACCCGCGAGGCGATAGCGCAGGCCGCTGAAGTCGGTCTTGATCTGGTGGAAGTATCACCGAACGCTGATCCCCCAGTCTGCAAGTTTCTGGACATCGGCAAGTTCAAATATGAGGCCCAGAAAAAGGCCAACCTTGCGCGTAAGAGTCAGAAAACGCAGGAAATTAAAGAAATTAAAATGCGTCCAAACATCGATGACCATGATTATATGGTCAAGATGAAGAAGGTTGCGGAGTTCATCGAGGAAGGTGACAAGGTGAAAATCACCTTGCGTTTCCGTGGTCGTGAATTGGCGCACCAACAATTGGGTATGCACCTGTTGCAACGTGTTCAGGCCGATACGACCGAGACCGCAAAGGTTGAGGCGCATCCCCGTATGGAAGGCCGTCAAATGCTTATGGTGCTGTCGCCCAAATAGGGCGCAGTCACCAAATGGCTTGGCGAATCAACTCGACGCCAACGACGACCATCAAAAGCTGAATGACGATATTGAATCGTTCGGGTGACACCCGCTTGACCAGACGCACGCCTGCCATTGTGCTGAGTACAGCCAATGGCAGGAAGATGGCGGTCAACGTCATGTTTTGCGTGTTGAATTGGCCCAGCGCCGCATAAGCAGGAACTTTCATCCAATTGATGATGGCAAAGAATATCGACGACGTTCCGACAAAGACCAAATGTGGAAAGTTGCGCGACAGCGCCCAAATCTGAAATGGTGGGCCGCCCGCATGGGCAACTTGGCTGGTGAAGCCTGAAACGCCGCCCATGACGACCCCAACCCACTCGGGTGCTGGACCAGCCAGCTTAAGCTGAGCGCCGAACAACGGAAGCAAGCGGTAGACGCCAAATGATAGCGCGATGACGCCGACGAACCCCCGAACGGCGTCTGCATTAATCGCGGTCGCCAAAAACCATCCAAAGAAGATGCCCACGACCGCGCCCGGCAAGGTGAGCAATAAGGTGCGCCGATCAAAATTGCGCCGGAATGCCCAGACGCTCACAATATCCTGAACCATCAATATGGGTAGCAACATGCCCGCACCGGCGACTGGATCCATGACCAAGGCCAGTATCGGCATGGCAGCAGCGCCCAGCCCTGCAAATCCGCCCT